>JBDHDN010000538.1:0-2778 GCA_039591485.1 Gemmatimonadota bacterium | reverse complement strand
CGGTCGCGAGAGTTGAGGGTCATTCCGTGGTGTTTGGGGTCACGACCTGGGACCTGCACCTGAACGGCTGCCGGACGCTCAAGGACAAGCGACGGGTCCTGAAGAGCATCAAGGATCGACTACATCAGCAGTTCAACGTCTCCGTTGCCGAAACGGACCATCATGACCTCTGGCAGCGCGCGGAGCTGACGGCGGGAGTCGTCTCGCGGGACCGGCGCCATGCCGAGGAGGTGCTGGCGGCGGCCGATCGGCTGGTGGCCGGCAGCGGCAACGCCCGCATCATCGACTCCGCCACGAGCTATCTGTGAGCCCATCCGGCAGGCACCGTCCCGAGCGCGTCGCTACCCTGGTCCAAGAGACCCTGGCGCAGGTGCTGGCGACGCGCATCAAGGATCCGCGTGTGGGATTCGTCACCGTCACAGGTGTCGAGGTGTCACCCGACTGCACCCATGCGAACGTCCGGATCAGTGCCCTGGGCTCCGAGGACGAGAAGCAGCGCGCGATGGAGGGACTTGCCAGCGCACGAGGCTTCCTGCGGACCCAACTGGCGCACGCGCTCCGTCTTCGGGTTGCTCCGGAGATCCACTTCGTCCTCGATCGCGGCATCGAGCATGCCCAGCGTATCGGAGAGATCCTCGACCGGATTGCCGAGGAGCGTGACGTCGAGTGACGGGTTGCTCCTGGTCGACAAGCCGTCGGGCCCCACGTCCCACGACGTGATCGACCGGGTCCGGCGCGTACTCGGTCTCCGGCGGGTCGGTCACGCCGGTACGCTGGATCCCTTCGCCTCGGGATTGCTCCTGGTGCTGGTGGGTCGAGCCACGCGGCTCGCCCAGTTCCTGGTCGGTCTCTCCAAGCGGTACGAAGGCTCGATCCGACTCGGTGTGGCCACGGAGACCGACGACCGCACGGGTACCGTCACCGTCACGCGGGACGGAGCAGAGCGGATTCCTGACTCTGCGCTCCAAGAGGCGATGGCGAGCCTCACAGGTGCCCAGTTGCAGCATCCTCCGGTCTATTCGGCGAAAAAGGTCGGCGGCCGCCGTGCCTATCGACTGGCTCGGAGCGGGGGGACTGTGGAGCTGCCCGCGGTCGAGATCGAGGTCTTCCAGTTCACGCCGATCGCGCGGGAGGGAGCGGCGGTGCGGTTCGAGGCGCTCGTGAGCAGCGGGACCTACGTCCGCGCGCTCGCCCGCGATCTTGGCGTGCGGCTCGGCTGTGGGGCGCACCTCGCGGAACTGCGGCGGACCGCCGTAGGGTCATTCGAGATCGGCGCTGCGAAACCCCTCGGCACCCTGGGGGAACCGGATACCACCGTGCTGCCGTTGCTCGCTGCGGTTACCCACCTCGAGCGTCGAGCGCTGACGGATGACGAGCGGGATGCAGTCGCACACGGTCGCCCGATCTCGGCGGGCGCGGCTCCCTCGACATCCATCGCACTCGTGCACGCAGACCAGTTGGTGGCCGTTGCCGAGCGGTCCGGCGATTCGCTCCGGCCACGTGTGGTCCTCGTCGATGGCTGATCATCAAGCCCTGCCGGACGACGGACGCGGAACCACGGTGACCGTGGGGACGTTCGATGGTGTGCACCTGGGGCACCGGCAGGTCTTGCTCGAGATTGCAGAGCGCGCGCGACGCGCGGCGCGGCGCAGCCTGCTCGTCACCTTCGACCCTCACCCCCTCGAGATCGTCAATCCACCGGCCGCCCCTCACCTCATCACGACACCGTCCGAACGCGCTGAGTACCTCGCCCAATGCGAGCTGGACATTGTCGTGTTCATGCAGTTCACCAGGGCGCTGTCGCAGTATCCTCCCGCGTCGTTTGTCCAGCTGTTGTACGAGCGCTTCCAGATGCGGGAGTTGGTGATCGGGCACGATCACGGATTCGGTCGCGGCCGCGCCGGCGACGTTCGGCTGCTGCGGGAGCTCGGCGCGCGCATGGGATTCGACGTGGATGTGGTCGACGAGGTCGGCGTGGACGGTCGCCCTGTATCCTCGACCCTGGTACGGCGGGCCATTGCCGGAGGCGATTTGCGGACCGCGGCGCGCCAGCTCGGACGACCGTACACCCTGTCGGCACGTGTGGTCCGGGGTGCAGCGCGGGGACGCCGCTTGGGATACCCGACGGTCAACCTGGCGCCGCCGGATCGGCGCAAGTTGCTCCCGCCCGACGGCGTGTATGCCGTGGAGATCGAGTGGGGATCGGGTCGGGTCGGTGGCATGATGCACCAGGGACCCCGGCCCACATTCGGCGACGCGGCACGAAGCCTCGAGGTGCATGTGCTCGACGGCGACGGTGCGGGGTACGGGACGCAGGTGAAGGTATCCTGGATCTCACGCTTGCGGGATGTGAAGCGCTTCCCGTCGGCTGATGCCCTTAAGCGACAGTTGGACAAGGACTTCGCGGCCGCGAGGGCCGCGTTGACAGGGTGAGGCTCTCCCGCTAGTCATTAACCCCTTCTCATCCCGTTCGAAGCGACATGTTCTCGACCATACGAAGCCGCCTGATCGTCATCGTTCTGCTCGTGATCGGCAGTGTGCTCTCGCTGGTTCCCCGCGACGTCACCATTCGTGAGCGGGGCCCCGACGGCGCGATGCGCGACGTCACGGTGAAGCGCGTCCCCTTGAAGCGCGGGCTCGACCTGCTCGGTGGCATCCACCTGGCCCTCGAGATCGACGAGAGTGCTGGCCCCGTCGCCAACCCCGACGATGCCCTCGAACGCGCACTCACGGTGATTCGGTCGCGCGTCGACGAATTCGGCGTCGCCGAGCCACTCA
>JBDHDN010000537.1:0-2780 GCA_039591485.1 Gemmatimonadota bacterium | reverse complement strand
TCCCGCGGACGTCTGTGAAGTGTCCTATGCCGACCGGCGGGGCAAGTACCAGGCGCAGCGGGGGGTGACCCTGCCCAGGCTCTGAGCGAGGTACCGGTGGCAATCGTCCGCTGTCCGGTTCACAAGATCCCGTACAACGACGCGAATCCACGTGGCTGCCCCGCGTGCGCGCGTGAGGGCGCTCGGGACGAGTCGGCCGATGTCATTCGCGAGCTCGCACGCGCATCCCGTGTGGCCCGCGGAATGGAGAACCCCGGGAGCGGGGCCAACATTCCGGTCGTCGAGGTGATCGCACCCCGCAGCCAGACCGCATCCGAGACGCCAGGCTGGCTGGCTCGGGCACTCGCGCTCGCTCGGGCCCGGCGGTTCCGCACGCTGGGGATCGCCGCAGTTGCCGTGCTGATCGGCATCCTTGCAGTGGTGTCCGGCCCTCGCTACGTGGATGCTCCGGATCCGCCGCCTGCCGACGGCACCGTACGTCCGCTCCTGATCGAGCCGAATGCCGCGATCTCGGGGGTGTTCACCGCACTCGGTACGCCGCAGCCACAGCCGGTGCCGGATGAACCGCAGCTCGCACGATACGGGTACGGCACAGGCCTGGTGATCGACGCCTACAATCAGCACGTGCACCGCATCACGTTCAGTCTGCCCAATCGGTCGTGGAAGGGTATCACTGTTGGCGTTCCCGAACAGACGGTGCGCGGAGCGCTGGCGCTGCTCGGCGTCGCGCAGGAAGCTTCACGACAGCCGCCTCAGCCCCCCGAATCCGTGTCGGGATACGCGGTGTATTCATCCCTCGACGCGCGACCGCGGCGCACGCTGCTCGTCGAGGTCCGGCCACCCAATGGCTGCTACGACGTCCAGGTGTCCCTGCGTCCCCAAGTCGTGGGCATCCTGTTGAAGGGCTCGAACCGCTACGCCGTCATCGGCGAGCGAGACGCATTGCCGCAGTGGGTATCCACCGAGGTGCGAAGCACCAGCCGTGTCGAGATCGGTCCGGACGGCACGGTGACCGGCTGCGGCTGACCGGACGCGCATCTCTGGGATCGGGAGGAGGGATCGTGCAAACGAATGGACAGCAGACAGTCACTGAGTCGAAGAGTGCGTGGTGGCTCGCCCTTCGCGTGATCGACGAGCCGGTCGAGGTCTTCCGGCAACTCGCCGTCCGGCCGCGGTTCGCGGCCCCCCTGATACTCATCGCCACCGTGGCGCTCATCGCAGGATTCGGCACACCGGATGCAACGCTCGAAATGCGAGCCGCCCAGCAGGCAGAGATGCTCCGGGAACGGGCACCGGAGCGGTTCTCAGCCGAACAGCGGGCGGAGATGATCGAGCGCGCAGCGAGTACCACGAATCGGCTGATGATCACCGCCGGCTTCCTGGTATACGGCGTGCTCTCGCTACTGCTGGTGGCCGCGGTGATGTTGGTCATCTTTAATGGCTTCGGACGCGAGACGCTGACCTACAAGGATGAGCTTGCAATCACGACGCATGCGTATGTCCCGCAGCTCCTCGGGGCCGTGGTGATGGTGCTGCTCGCACGGTTCGCGGGCTACGAGGATATGCAGCTCTCGCTGGGATTCCTGTTCGACGAAGGGTTCCTACGGCACCTCGGCACGCAGTTTACGCCGTTTGGCGCGTGGAACGTGATTCTCCTCGCACTGGGAAACAAGATCCGCGCAGGTATCAAGGGCCTCGGGGGACCGCTCGCGATCGTCGTGAGCCTGTGGGTGCTCGTGAACGTCGGCTTCGCCGCTCTCTCCGCGGCGATGGGCGGCCTGCTCGGCTAGTCCCTTTTTCTGGCGGAGGGACCCATGTCCGGACAACGTCTCGTGATGCTCGCGACGCTCGTCGCACTGACCACCGGCGGGTGCGGTCGCGAGCAAACCGACCGGGATACCCCGCCGGCCGCGGCCGTATCCGTCGCCGGTGTCGGCCTGCGCGCACCCGAGTCGGTAGTGCACGACGCGGTGGCGGACGTGTACCTCGTCGCCAACATCAACGGAGCGCCGCTGGCGAAAGACGGGAACGGATTCATTTCTCGCCTGTCACCGGACGGCACCGTGCTCGCGCTCACGTGGATCGACGGCGCAGCGGACGGCGTGACGCTGCATGCGCCGAAGGGCATGGCGATCCGGGGCGACTCGCTGTTCGTCGCCGACATCGACGCGCTCCGAATCTTCGATCGGCTGAGCGGTGCGCCGGTCGCTACCTGGCAGGTGGAGGGCGCGACGTTCCTCAACGACGTGACGGTCGCGGCGGACGGAACCGTCTACGCCACGGACAGCGGATTCCGGACGGGAGCCGGCGGGATCGAGCCCTCCGGCACGGACGCGGTGATCCGCTTCGAACCGGACGGCACTCCGGTGCGATTGGTGAGCGGTGCGGGCCTGGGCGGCCCCAACGGTATCGTGGCCTACGCGGGGCGGATCATCGTCGCCACCGCGCGGACCGGCCGTCTGCTGCTCGTCGAGGACGAGTCGGGAACCATCAGCGGGCTCCCGGCACCGCCCGCCGGGTCACTCGACGGGATCGTGGTGACGCGCGACGGCGATTATCTCGTCTCGAGCTGGGAGGGTCAGGCGGTGTACCACTCTGCAAACGGAGTGACATACGACGTCGTCGTGGACGGCGTGCCCGCTCCGGCCGCGATCGGGTACGACGCCACCCGCCATCGAGTGATGATCCCGCTCCTCAACGCCGATCGCGTCGAGATCCGCGCGCTTCCGTGAACGCGGACGCGAGCCGAGCGCGCGGATCTCCGGTGCGTGCCAATCGAT
>JBDHDN010000536.1:0-2784 GCA_039591485.1 Gemmatimonadota bacterium | reverse complement strand
GACATCCTCGGCGTGCCCAAACGCGGCAAGCAGCGCGAAATGCATGTGGGGCTCGATGAATCCGGGCAGTACCGTGCGGCCCCCCAAGTCGATGGTCCGGGCTCCGCTGCCGGCGACACGGGCAACGGCTTCGTCGCTACCCACGGCCAGCACGCGATTGCCCTGGATCGCGAGTGCGGTGTGCTCGGAGAATCCGGGATCCACCGGCAACACCACGCCGCCCTGGAACACGATGGTCTCCGTATCGGCCTCCCCACCGGATTCGTTGCGGCACCGGGCGAGCGACAGCCCTGCCAGCGCGCTCGCGCTGGTCGTGATGAACCTCCGTCGATTCCACTGCATTGTCCTCTCCTCTGCGACCGAAGGGGCCACTCCGTGTAGCTGTCCCAACCTCTACGGCAACGGCACTGGCGCGCCACATCCGTCCTCCTCCCTCCGTCCAACCCTAATGCCACGTTCCGGTGCGGCACGACCCCGTTGGGTCGTCATCTCCCGCGTCGTGCGCCTCCACCTGCGGTGCGGCCGCCAGGATGGGCAGAAACGTGTCGCTTCAGCCCCAAGCCGCTGGCGAGCGACACAATCGGCAGCAAGCGCCGGGGGCCGGGTTGGCGGACTGAGGATCCGGCGATCTCTCCCCGCAGGCGCCGAGCCACACACAAGCGCCTGGCACCCAACCGATAAGCCATTGTCTGGCAGCGACTGACGTTGTCACGGCCGGAAGAGGCTTGATACGGTGGCGGCACGGGATTTCGCACCGCCACGAGATATCGCATGCGGGGCGGGACGCGGTGGTGACTACCTCGGGCGGGGTCAGCTCGGGCCGTTGCGCTCAATGCCCAGCTTCTTCATACGGGATCGCAGCGTCGACGGCTTGAGGCCGAGGCGTTCTGCCGCGCCCCCGGCGCCGGCGACTTGCCACTGGGTGCGCTGGAGGATCTCCAGGATGTGGTGCCGCTCGACCGCTTCCAGCGTCTCGGGGCCACTATGCATTGTGACGGGATTCCCGGATGGCTCGGCCGTACCGAGGGGCTCAGCGAGCCTCAGCTCAGGCCCCGCCGACGTGAGAACGGCCCGCTCGATCACATTTTGCAGCTCGCGCACGTTGCCTGGCCACGCATACCGTGCGAGTGCATCCATCACCCCCGGCGGGATCTGATCGATCCGCTTCCGCTGCTGCGCTGCGTACTCGGCGGCGAAGTGGCTCACCAGCAGCGGGATATCTTCCCGTCGGTCCCTGAGCGGTGGGACCGTGATCGGGAAGACGGCCAGCCGGAAAAACAGATCCTCGCGGAACCGTCCTTCGCGCACCTCCTCGGACAGCACGCGGTTGGTCGACGCAATGATCCGTACGTCCACCTGTACCGGTCCTTCAGACCCCACCCGGACCACCTCTCCGTCCTGCAGCGCTCGCAACAGTTTCGGCTGGATGTCCAGCGGGAGCTCGCCAATCTCGTCAAGCAACAGCGTCCCGCCGTCGGCCAGCTCGAACCGTCCCCGGCGCCGCTTGATCGCCCCGGTGAACGCGCCGCGTTCGTGCCCGAACAGCTCGCTTTCGACGAGCCCGTGCGGGATCGCCGAGCAGTTCACCCGGACGAACGCGCGCTCCCGCCGGGGACTTCGATCATGGATCAGGCGGGCGACCAGCTCCTTGCCCACTCCGGTTTCACCTTCCATGAGCACGGGCACGTCCGACGCCGCGACCTGGTCCACCTTCTGGGCCACGTAACCCAGGGAGTCGCTCTCGCCGATCAACTCGTCGAACCGCTGATCGGCCTGCAGCTCCTCATGCAGATAGATGTTCTCCCGCTCCAGTTGATCCCGCAGCTTCGTCACCTCGGCCAGGGCTCGGCTGAGCTCCTGGCGAGATCGATGCTGCTCGCTGACATCCGCTCCCACCGCCAGCATTCCCTCGACCTCTCCACTCGAGTCCAGCAGACGTACCGTCGACCAGTGAAACGCCCGATCGATCCCATCGGCGCTGCGCAAGGCCCACTCCGTCGGAGGCGGCGGCTTCCCATCGATGCTCCGCTCGACAAGCAATTCCGCGTCGGACACTCCGGCCGGGGAGACGATGGTCGACACGCGCTGGCCGAGCAGATCCTTCGTCGGGCGACCGACCAACTGCTCCAGCATCGGATTGACCAGGCTGACCAGCCCGTCGGTGTTGACGCCCAGAACGGCGAGGTCGAGACTCTCCACCAAGGACGCCCACCGCCTCTGGTTCGCGAGCACCTCGCGGTTCAGATGGAAGGCCCTCACGACTTCATCGACGAGATCGGAACCGACCACGACGAGGATGCCGAGGAACGCGGGAACGACCAGATAGGGGGAGCGCACCCGCAGCGCGTCCACGAAGAAGCCGTGCACGTTGGCGGCGAGCAGGAGAAAGACCGCTACCCCGACGCCCGCGGCCCTACGACGCTCGCCACGACGCGCGAGCAATCCGACGAGTGCCACCGCTCCGACCAGTAGTAGGGCGACAGTGAGCTGGGCCACGATGGCCAGCGGGGTAGCTGGGCCCGCAAGCAATGCGATCGACTCACCCCACGGGAGTGCAAGCTCAAGCAGCTCGTTTGCCGCTCCGTGCGTGATGCCCGCTGGGGACACCACGTGAATGACGAGACAGAGCGCGAGCAGCCCAATGAGTGCTGCCGGAATCCAGCGCCTCTTGACAGCGGCGTACTCGGTGAGAAACCACACGGAGGCCATCCACCACAGGATTTGGAATCCAACCGTGGCCTTGATCCATGACCCGAGCTCCGACACGCTGGTAGCACTGTACGA
>JBDHDN010000535.1:0-2785 GCA_039591485.1 Gemmatimonadota bacterium | reverse complement strand
GGTTCTGCACGATGCCCAGCGCCCCGACTACCTGATGCAGATCCGCCCAGGCCACGACGATGCGGTCCCGATTCCGCCGGCACCCTTCGGGCAGCCACCCGCGGTGGTGAGGGGCCTGTACATGAATGGCTGGGTCTTCGCGTCGAGCCGGTTCTTTGATCTGCTGGCCCTGGCAGACTCGACCGAGGTCAACGCGTTCGTCATCGACGTGAAGGATGCCACCGGATACATCACGTACCGCTCGAGCGTTCCGACGGCCGTGCAGATCGGTGCGAACGATGTCGTGCGTATTCGAGACCCCCGCGAGCGTCTTTCGATACTCAACGCCCGTGGCATCCACCCGATTGCTCGCATCGTCGTGGCACGTGACCCGCTACTCGCCAAGCGCAAGCCCACCTGGGCGATTCACGACACCTCGGGATCCCTGTGGCACGACGGTCTCGGCGAGCCCTGGGTCGATGCACACAACGACTCTGTGTGGATCTATGCCGCCCAGCTCGCCGAGGAAGCGGTGCTGATGGGGTTCCGTGAAATCCAGTTCGACTACGTGCGGTTTCCCGACGAGCCGCCCCAACGCCTTGGGCGCACCATGTACCCGGCTCGCCGGCCCGGCGAGAGCCGCCGCCAAGCCATCAGACGCAACGTGGAGCTCCTCCGCCAGCGGGTGGGCCGAGCCGGCGTTCCGTTCACACTCGACGTCTTCGGACTGACCACCAGCGCGCGTGGCGACTTGGGTATCGGTCAGGTCTGGGAGGATCTGTCCTCCGCGGCGGACGTGATACTGCCGATGGTGTATCCCAGCCACTACCGCAGAGGATCGTTCGGCCTCGCAAACCCGAATCGGGAGCCGTACGTCGTGGTGCGACGTGCAATGCTCGAGGCGCTGGAGCGGTCCAAAGGCACACCGAACGCGGCCAAGATCCGACCATACCTGCAGGCATTCACGATCTACCGCGTGCGCTACGGGCCGAACGAGATTCGCGCGCAAATCCAAGCCGTGGAGGAGGTCGGCCTCACTGACTGGGTGCTGTGGAATGCCCGGGGGGTCTACCCACCCGCCGCGCTGCGCTCGAGCCGACGCCGCACCGCCAGTGGCGATGCCGACGGCACATCGGCCGGGGGGTCGGCGCGTGCCGCCCCGGCGTACGACACCCCCGACTCAACGGAGGTACCTACGGCGTCCCGGAGGGCTCCCAGGCAGTGATGTAGCCGGCGATCGCACTCGCGGCCGTAGTAAAGGGACTCGCCAGGTATAGCTGCCCGGGTCCCGAGCGGCCGGGGAAGTTGCGGTTGATCGCGCTCACCGTCACCGTTTCACGATCATAGGACACGCCTGGGCCTGCATTGATGCACGCACCGCACGAGGGTTCGATGAAGTGCGCGCCCACCTGTGTGAAGATCTCCAGATACCCGCGGGTCTCGCAGTACCGCTTCACCTCCTGCGAGCCGCACTGGATGAAGCACTCGACATCGGGATGAACGCGCCGTCCGCGATCGAGCGCATCACGGAAGACTCGCGCGTACATATCCATGTCTTCCTTCTTCCCTGCGGTGCACGACCCGGCGTAGGCGATGTCGATCGCGATCGGGTCGCCGAGTTCCTCGAGGAACAGACCGTTCCCGGGATCCCCCGGCAGCGCGAGCATCGGCCGAAGCTCGCTGGCATCGAGCTCAATCACCTCCCCGAACTGGGCCTCGTCGTCCGAATGGAGTCCGTGCAGGAGTGCTCGAGCCACCTCATGCGGCACGCCGCGCTCTCGCTCCAAGAAGTCAACAGCCTTCTCATCCGGTCGGATGATCCCCGTAAAGGCCCCCACTTCGGCAGCCATGTTGGTCATGGTCGCACGCTCGTCGATGGACAGTGCCTCGACCGCCTCACCGGCATACTCGACGATCTTTCCGATCGCGTGACCATTGCGTACGTACGGATGCCGCAGGATCTGCAGCATGAAGTCCTTGGCCGTCACGTTCATGGGTTTCTGGCCGTCGATCCGGACGAGAACCGACTGGGGCACGGTGATCCGGACGTCCTTCGTGAGCCACGAGTTGAAGATGGCTGTAGTTCCAACGCCAAACGCAACCGCCCCGATCGCGCCCGCATGGGGCGTGTGCGAGTCGCTGCCGATGATCAGGTGTCCCGGCAGCGCGTGCTGCTCGAGGATCTTCGAGTGGCAGATCGCCTCCGACCCCTGCACCGCAGCGTGCGGGCCTAGGCGCGGGAGTTCGCCGTAAAGGCGTACGCCCTGTTGCTCGGCAAAGTCCTCCTGTTTTTGCTTCAGTTCCAACGCGACATCGAGCAACCCTTGCGACTTGCGCTCTTCCGTCATGGCGAGCTCGAGGAACGTCAGATGATCGCGGAAGAAGAAGACCGAGTCGGGATCCACGATCGGCTCTGACGCCCCCACGTAGTCCCGCCAGAAGATGGCCGCCATGGGCGTCACATACTCGTGGCTGAACCGGATGTCGGTGCGCACGAACCCCTCGTCACCGGGGGCCACCGCTGACACGCCCAGGCGATCGTTGGAGAGATCGGTCACCCAGTGCCGTGCGAGGATCTTCTCGGCGAGCGTCAGCGGCCTCTGTGGCGTCGTCACTGGGGGCACTGACACTTTCCCCTGCAAGCGAGCGACGTTGTAGTGGAACAGCCCTCCATACTCGATGATGCCCCGGGTGATCTCGCCTTCACCATCGGTGAACGTCGCGAGCGGGACAGCCTCTCCACGGCGGACGCGATCGATGAGCGAGAAGTCCGTGCTCGTCAGGATCCCGAGGTTCTGGCAGTTCT
>JBDHDN010000534.1:0-2786 GCA_039591485.1 Gemmatimonadota bacterium | reverse complement strand
TCTGCTGTGCGAGCAGTGCGGCAGCCTGGTGGACGCCAATGACCCGGACGATCTCATGCTGACGCGTCTCTCCCAGTTCGACCGGTTCGGGATAGGTGCGGAATCCGCCCCGCTCCTCTCATCCGGCACCGAGGAGTAGCCCGTGTGTGGTATCGTTGGGTACGTGGGGAGCCGCGTCGCCGCTCCGCTGCTCCTCGACGGACTCCACCGGCTCGAGTACCGCGGCTACGATTCGGCGGGTATCGCCGTCCAGAACGGGCGGCGGCTCGAGGTTCGCAAGCTCCCCGGGCGGGTCGCCGGGCTTGCCGACCTCTTGAGTCGGTCGCCGCTCAACGGAACGACAGGGATCGCCCACACGCGTTGGGCAACGCACGGCGCGCCGAACCAGGCAAACGCCCACCCGCATACCGACTGCACGGGGCGGGTCGCCCTGGTGCACAATGGGATCATTGAGAATGCCGAGGTTCTGCGCCACCGCCTCGCCACCGCCGGCCATCACTTCGCCACCGACACCGATACCGAGACGATCGCGCATCTGCTCGAGGACGCCCCGGGGGAGACGCTCGAGCAGCGGGTCATTGCCGCCCTCACGCACGTCGAGGGCGCCTACGGCCTTGCTGTTGTCTCCGCCGACGAACCGGACAAGGTGGTCGTCGCACGGCGTGGCTCACCGGTGCTCCTCGGCATCGGGTCGGGGGAATACTTCGTCGCCTCCGACGCGGCGGCCGTGCTGGACCACACCCGGTCCGTCGTGTATCTGAATGACGGCGACGTCGCAGTGTTGACCCGCACCGGCTATCGCGTCATTGACGGTGAGGCGATGGAGTTGGAGCGCCCCGTGGCCTCGATCGACTGGGACATCGGCGCCATCGAGCTGGGCGGCTATCCGCACTTCATGCTCAAGGAGATCAGCGAGCAGCCGGACAGCATCGCCGCCACGCTGCGCGGACGACTGTTGTTCGAAGAGGGCGGGGCCCGCCTGAACGGACTCAACCTGCCGCCGCACGAAGCGGACAAGATCCGCCGGATCGTGATTCTGGGCTGCGGCACATCATGGCATGCCGGACTCGTCGGTCGTCACATCATCGAGGAGCTGGCAGCGGTTCCCGTCGAGGTCGAGTACGCCTCGGAGTACCGCTACCGCACCCAGATTGCCGTGCCCGGAACCCTCGCTGTGGCGATCTCCCAATCCGGCGAGACCGCGGATACGCTGGAAGCGATGCGCGTGGCGCGCGCGACCGGAGCGCGGCTCATCGGTATCGTGAACGTCGTCGGCAGCACCATCGCCCGCGAGTCGGACGGCGGTATCTACCTGCATGCGGGCCCGGAGATCGGGGTGGCATCGACCAAGGCCTTCACCTCGCAGATCGCTGCCCTGATCCTGCTCGGGCTGCATCTGGGCCGCCGACGCGGCCTCTCGTTGAACCAGGGCCGGGAGCTGGTGCACCAGCTCGCCCGGCTTCCGGAGCTCGTCAGCTCCGTGCTGGAGCTCGAGCCCGTAGTGGAGGAGATCGCGCGCGCATACGCCGCGGAACGCAACTTCCTGTATCTGGGGCGCGGTGTGAACTTCCCCGTCGCGCTCGAAGGCGCGCTCAAGCTCAAGGAGATCAGCTACATCCACGCCGAGGGCTACCCCGCGGCCGAGATGAAGCACGGCCCGATCGCGCTGATCGACGAGAACATGCCGGTCGTCTTCATCGCCCCGCACGACCATGTGTACGCGAAGGTCGTCTCCAACATGCAGGAGGTGAAGGCCCGCGGCGGTCGGATGATCGCCATCACCACCAACGGCAACGGCGGGTTGCACGGCTTGGTCGACCACGAGCTGCGCGTCCCCAAGACGACGCCGCTGCTGTCGCCCATCATCACCTCGATCCCGCTGCAGCTCCTGGCGTATCACATCGCCGTCCTGCGCGGCTGCGACGTCGATAGGCCCCGCAACCTCGCCAAGAGCGTCACGGTCGAATAGGGAGAGACGGACGAGGACCGCCACGGTGCATATCGCACCCGTGTGCGGCGTGGTGCTCAGTCCGGATGCCGTGATCGGATTACCTGCCAGCGGCCGGAGCGGCCCGAGCACACCACCGAGTTGGTCACCCGTCCGGTCCCGTTTCGCTTCACGCCGTGCAGGAGATCTCCGGTCGTGATGCCGGTGGCGCTGAAGTACGTATCCGGGTCCCGCACCAGGTCGGCCATGGTGAGTACCGCGTCGAGCGGCGTCCCCTCCAGCTCGATCGCCGTGCGTTCCGCATCCGACTGCGGTGCAAGACGCCCCTGAATCTCTCCCCCGAGGCCCGTGAGGGCACACGCGGTGAGGACGCCTTCCGGGGTGCCCCCGATGCCCATGACGACATCCACGGGCGCCTCCGGCATCGCAGTCATGAGCGCCGGGGCCACGTCCCCGTCTGAGATGAGCCGCACGCGTGACCCGGCGGCGCGAACCGCCGTGATCTTGTCCTCGTTGCGTGGCCGATCCAAGATCACGACCAGCAGATCGCCGATTGCCACACCGCGGGCCTCAGCGACGGCCGCGAGGTTGTCACGGACCGGGGCGTCGAGATGCACGCGGCCGGCCGCCTCGGGGCCCACGACGAGCTTGTCCATGTAGTATGAGGCGCGGCTGCGCCACAGCGAGCCACGCGGGGCGATCGCGATCGCCGAGATGGCGTTCGGCAGCCCCTTGGCGAGGAGATTCGTGCCCTCGACCGGATCCACCGCGACATCCACGGCCGGCGCGCCGTCCCCGACGCCCACCCGCTCGCCGCAGTGCAGCATCGGCGCCTGAT
>JBDHDN010000533.1:0-5714 GCA_039591485.1 Gemmatimonadota bacterium | reverse complement strand
CCAGATCACTGTCGCCTTCACGGCATCGGACGGGGCCCTGAATCGGAACCCCGAGTTCCTCCATACCCTCTTCGTTCCAGATCGGGCCCGTACGGCATTCCCGTGCTTCGACCAGCCGGACATCAAGGCACGCTACACCTTGAGCCTCACCGTCCCACCAGGTTGGACGGCCGTCGGGAATGCTCCGTTGGCCGCGGTCGACACCGTCGCCACCGGCCTGCAGTATCGCTTCCAGGAGACGGCGCCCCTGCCCACGTACCTGTTTTCATTCGCCGCCGGGCGATTCGACGTGGTCACGCATGAGGCGAACGGCCGCACGCTCCGGATGCTGCACCGGGAGACGGATCCCGAGCGACTCAGTCGCAACGTGGGCGCCATCTTCGACCTGCACGGGCGGGCACTCGACTGGCTGGAGTCCTACACCGGCATCCCCTATCCCTTCGCGAAGTTCGACTTCATCGCCATCCCGTCGTTTCAGTACGGCGGAATGGAACATCCTGGTGCCGTGCTGTATCGGGCATCGACCCTCTTCCTGGACGAATCCCCCACTCGAGCAGAATTGCTCGGCAGGGCCAGTCTGATCGCGCACGAGACCGCGCACATGTGGTTCGGTGATCTCGTGACCATGCGATGGTTCGACGACGTATGGATGAAGGAGGTGTTCGCCAACTTCATGGCGGCGAAGATCGTGAACCCTGCGTTCCCCTCCGTCGATCACGAGCTACGGTTCTTCCTGGCCCACCACCCCGCCGCCTACGCCGTCGACCGAACTCCAGGGGCGAATCCGATCCGTCAGGACCTCGAGAACCTCGCCGAGGCTGGCTCACTCTACGGGGCAATCATCTATCAGAAGGCCCCCATCGTCATGCGCCAGTTGGAGCACCTCATCGGGACGCGGTCACTGCGCGACGGGCTGCGCGAGTATCTCGAACGCTTCGCGTTCGGGAATGCGGACTGGAGCGACCTGATCGCGATCCTCGACGAGCTGACCACCGAGGATCTGGTGCTCTGGAGCGAGATCTGGATCCAGTCGGCCGGGCGGCCTCGGGTCGACGTGTTGCGTATCCGTAGCTTGGAGCTGCTGCAGTCCGACCCTGCGGGACGGGGACGGCTCTGGCCTCAGCCGGTGGTCGTCGCGCTCGGGTACGACGACAGTATTGTGCGGATCCCCACGCGCATGTCCGTCCTGCGGTTGGAGGTCACGGCGGCGGAGGGGCACCCCGTGCCCCTGTTCGTCGTCGCGGGCGCCGACGGCCTGAGCTACGCGCATTTCCGGCCTGGTGCAGGCATTCGCGGCAAGCTCGCCGTGCCCGATCACAGGAGCGCACCGGCCCTGGTACGTGCCGTTGCGTGGGTGACGTACTGGGATGCGATGATCGAGGGCGAGACTGATGCGACGTCCTTCGTCCACTCGGTGCTCGCCGCTCTGCCCCAGGAACCGGACGAACTCAACGTCCAGCTGCTCCTCCAACTCCTCGAGCAGGCATACTGGCGCTATCTGTCACGCGCCGAGCGGCTCGCAGCGGCCCATGATATCGAGGCGCTGCTGTGGTCGGAGATGGAGCGAGCTGAGACACCGAGCCGCAAGGCCACCTACTTCGAGTCCCTCATATCGGTGGCGTACACCCCTGGCACCCTCGACCGACTGGAGGCGGCATGGCGCGGCGCGCACCAGCTGCACGGCCTCCCGCTTGGGGAGCGGCGGCTCACAGCGCTTGCGGAGGCACTCGCGCTCAGGAACGTGCCGGCCTCGAATCAGATCCTCTCCCGTCAGCACCAGCGAATCGAGAATCCGGACCGACGGGCCCGATTTGCGTTTGTCGTTCCCGCTCTCTCCGATGACGCTGCCGTGCGCGACTCGGTCTTCGCCAGCTTCCGGGACTTCGCGAACCGGGAGCACGAGCCGTGGGTGTTGAGTGCCATGGCGTACCTCAATCACCCCTTGCACGCCGACCATGCCCTCCGATACGTGCGTCCCGCGCTCGAACTGGTTGAGGAGATCCAGCACACCGGCGACATCTTTTTTCCGCTGCGTTGGCTGCACGCGACGCTCGACGGTCACGCCACGCCTGAGGCCGCCGCCATCGTGAGGGACTTCCTCATGGAGAAGCCAGACTACCCTGTGCGCCTGAGGGCAAAGATCCTCCAGGCCGCAGACGGCCTGTTCCGGGCCTCGGCCGTGCGCGCCTCGCACGAATGAACCACGGATTGGGCCCTGCCGAATCGGCGCACGGTGTGCGCGGAAGGGGACACTACCGCACACCCGCGCAATCCGCTATCGTGAATAGGGAAGTCCCGATGCCGCGGAACCCACTGCGGGGCAATAACTTGACGGTTTTTGGGCGATCTTGGTCCCCAGTGGCATGGTTTTGGCCACCGCTTAGAGTAGGAGGCGGGCAGCGAAGGATCGGGCGGGCAGTGAGACGAACGCCCGGGTGTTACTGGAAGGGAAGTCCGTATGACTGGCTGTATTGAGAGCGGATCGTCATTAGCCTATCGGCAGCTGGATGCGGCCTTGGACGCGTTGGCTCCCGCCGTGGTGCAGCTGCTAGAGCAGGCCGTCGGCGGTACGGCGCCGAGGTGCGAGAGCGACGGACATGCCCATCGGTTCGTCGTGCCGCTCCGGTTTCCGGACGGTATCGGACGTGGTGCCGTGATCGCCCAGCTGTTCCCCTATCGGGACCAACTTCGGCTCGATGTCGAGGTCACGCACAATCGCGTCTTTGCCGGACGGGACGGTGTGCCCTCCGACCGCCGCTGCTACCTGAACGACTTCATCGCGTCGACGACGCTGTCGTCGGATGCGCGTGAGCTGACCCCGGAATTCGTCCGCGACGTCATTCGAGGCGTCCGCAGGGCATTGGACGGCGTGCAGCGCTACAACCGGTCTCAGTCCGCGCCTTGGGCGCAGGTGACGATCGCGGCACTCTCCGAGTGAGAGGGTGGCCGCATCACAGGACCCCACGGGGGCGGCCGCCGGGCCGCCCCCGTTTTGCTTCGTCGGCGCTCGGCCTACGGTGAGCGTCCCACCTCGACTTGGACGCTCGCCCAGGAACCGCCAGCCCTAAGCGTGTACCTCGCATCCGCAATGACAACGCTGCCCGCGGTGGTGTCGGCGAGGAAGTATGGGAAGCGTGCCCACCCGAGGAACTTCCGCGCCTCTGGCCCGCGCGTCGCGGCGACCGCATAGAAGCTCGGTTCCGGGCCCACGCCCACAGGCTGGAGGTCCAGGCGTCCACCTCCCGGCCAGACCAGTGTGCCGGCGAAATACTCGTCGCCGACCTCCGCGAGCACCCGCCGGCGGAACGGATTCGCCGGCTCCGGTGCCACCATAACGCGAACTTCCCCGCTTCCGTCTCGTACCGCCGCCGTCTGCTCAACCGTACGGCGGGCAAAGGCCCCGGCGATGCCCATGAGAAATATGTAGCCCGAAACCAGGACCAGCGCGACACGTGCGGGAATCCCGCTACGGCGTGGTTCCATCTCCGAGCGGCGCGCCCGACGCCGGGCTGCCACGATCCCGATGCCGAGCACCAACCAGATCCACGGATCGACGATGAAGAGCGTATCGCCGTAGAACCAGCGGGATGAGAAGGGCATCAGCAAGCGGATGCCGTACACGTTCAGGAAATCGAGCAAGGGATGTGTCGCGACGCCGATGACCGCGAGCAGCAACACCTGGCCTGGTACTGCGGCGGGTAGCGTCGCCATGCCGTGGCCGGTGCGGCGCTTGAGCCCGCTTTCGCCAACCGCGGCGCCGACCAGAGTGTGACAGATCGGATCCACGCTGCTCAGGCGTCCGCGCCGGTGGCAGGATCGTCCGCGGTGGCCGACCGACACCGCTCGCACGGACAGCGCACCCACAGCCACTCGTAGGTGTAGATGCCCGTGTCATGGCCGTCACTCCACCCAATCTTGATGGCGTAGCTGCCCACCAGCGCAATACGCTCGGCGCTGACGTCCTGCGGCACCGTCGCCGGATCGAGCAGCGGCCGCCCGGTCATCTCCTCCTGGCACCCGGCACACTGGCACGCCAGTCGCAGCTCGCGGGCCGGAAACGTCGCCACGTGGTCGTCCGCCCACGTGACCACGATCTCGCGCTCTCCGCGGTGGATCCGAGTCGGCAGCGGAGCCGTGCTCACGACTCGAGCGTAGCCTCCATGCTGATAGCGAGCCCTCCCTTGAGCAACCGAGAGACCGGGCAGTTCTCCTTGGCCTCGGCCGCAGCTTTCTGGAATCCCGCGTCTTCGATGCCGTCGACCCTGCCCCGGACCGTGAGAGCCATCTTCGTAATCGTCGGTGTGCCGTCGACGAACTCGAGCGTGCAGGCCGCCGCGGTCGTGATGCTCGTGGCGGGCGTCCCGGCCTTCTCGAGCCCGGCCGAGAGCGCCATGCTGAAGCAGGCAGCATGCGCGGCGGCGATCAACTCCTCCGGGTTCGTCCCCTTGGTGCCCTCGAATCGCGTCGCGAAGGTATAGGCTCCCTCAAATGCTCCCGACCTACCCGTGAACGAGCCGTTTCCGGCCTTCAAGACGCCGTGCCACGTCGCCGTTGCAGTAGATGTCACCATGATGTCCTCGCTCTGACTGATGGTTGGGAGGCAGGAAGATAACAGGGACCGAGGGCAGCGATGGCGCAGACGGTGTCGTACATTGCCCCCATCTTTGGAGGAGGAGCGACGATGGGTACCGGGTCGTGGGCGACGTTTGGCGTGGCGCTGCTGCTGTCCAGTGGAGTCCTCACCTCCGACCTCTCCGCGCAGCGCCTGGAGGACATCGACGCAGCATGGGACTCCGTTCGCACGGCGTTCCGGCAGCGCCTCAATGACGAAGGCATCGTCGGCGGCAGTCTGTGGCTCCTCGACGCGACCGGCGTGGTCCGTCGGGAGCTCGTCGGGTATGCCGATCTGGCATCCGGCCGAGCCATCGATGAGCAGACGATCTTCCACTGGGCGTCGATCACGAAGACGTTGACCGGAATTGCTGTCATGCAGCTCCGCGACCGCGGGATGCTCGATCTCGACGACGCGCTGGTCACCTACCTGCCGGAGCTCGAGGCCGTGTTCAACCCGTTCGGCTCCATGGAAGAGGTCACGATCCGACAGCTGCTGAGCCACTCGTCAGGCTTCCGAGGGCCGACGTGGCCCTGGGGCGGAAGTGAGCCGTGGCATCCGCACGAGCCGATGGAGTGGTCACAACTCGCCGCCATGATCCCCTACACACGGATCGAGTTTGCGCCGGGCAGCCGCTTCGGATACTCGAATCCCGGCATCGTGTTCCTCGGACGCATCATCGAGCTGCTTTCGGGCGACGACTACGAGGTATACATCGACAAGAACATCCTCAAACCGCTCGGCATGTTCCGCAGCTACTTCGACGTCACACCGTACCACCTCGTGCCCTTCCGGTCGAACAACTACTTCGTCGATGGCGGATTGCCGACGCCAAATGGGCTGGACTTCGACACCGGCATCACGGTGTCCAACGGCGGGCTCAACGCGCCAATCCCTGACATGCTGCGGTACCTTCGCTGGCTGGGGGGTGACACGACCGTGACCGAGCATGCTGCGGGTATCCTCACGCGCAGCTCGCTCGAGGAGATGTGGATTCCACAGGTCTCGGTGCCACCGACGCCGAGCAGCGGCGTGACCGAGTCCGTCGGTCTTGCATTCTTCATCACGCGGTTGGGCACGATCGAGGTCATCGGGCACACCG
>JBDHDN010000532.1:0-2804 GCA_039591485.1 Gemmatimonadota bacterium | reverse complement strand
TGCGCCACCGACGGAACACCACAGAGTCGGCGGAAGGGGAGGGAGCGACATCGTGAGTACTGTCGCGCGCCCGGTTGGTGGACCGATCGTCAACTGGCCCTTCAAAGTTCTGCTGGCACTGTTCGGTGTCGGGGTGGTCTTGATCGTGTACCGATTCTTCTTCGGTCTCGGTGCCACCACTGCCCTGAACGACGGCTTTCCGTGGGGCATCTGGATCGCCTACGATGTCGTCGTCGGCACGGCCCTGGCTTGCGGCGGCTACGCCGTGGCCATCCTGTGCTACGTGCTCAACCAAGGTCACTACCATCCGCTGGTGCGACCGGCGATCTTGACGAGCGCGCTCGGATACTCCCTCGCCGGTTTCTCCATCGTCGTCGACGTGGGCCGCTACTGGACGCTGCCCAAGGTGGTGTTCTTTCCCTGGAACTGGAACCTGAGCTCCATCCTGCTCGAGGTCGCCCTCTGCGTGATGGCGTACGTGGTGGTCCTGTGGATCGAGCTCTTTCCGGTTCAGCTCGAGAAGTGGCAAGAGACCGGCCCCCCGCGGCTACAGCGAGCTTCCCGGAAGATCTCGCCGATCCTGGACCGCGCGTTGATATGGATCATCGCGCTCGGCCTGCTCCTGCCCACCATGCACCAGTCATCCCTCGGGTCGCTGATGCTCCTGGCCGGGGACAAGCTGCATCCGCTCTGGCACACGCCGGCCCTGCCCGTGCTGTTCCTGATCTCGTGCGTCGCCATGGGCTACGGCGTCGTCGTGTTCGAGACCACGATCTGCAGCGCGGGCTTCAAGCGTCCCCGGGAGCACCGCATGCTTCGCCCGCTGGCGCGGGCGATGGTCGTGTGCGTGGGGCTCTACCTCGCACTTCGCTTCTTCGATCTCAGTCTGCGGGATCAGTTCGGGGCGATGTTCACGTCCGGCTGGATGAGCGTGTTCTTCTGGGCGGAGACCGTGCTGTTCGTCACCCCGGGGCTGATGCTGATGCGGAAGAGTGTCCGGCACAACGAAGGCAGATTGCTCCTCGCGGCGTTCTTCCTGCTGCTGAGCGGCACGCTGTATCGGTTCAATACCTACTTGATCGGATTCGAGCCGGGGGAGGGCTGGTCCTACTTCCCCGCGGTTCCGGAGCTTCTGATCACGCTCGCCATCGTCGCGGTTGAGGTGATGGCCTACATCGTGATCATCAAGCGGTACCCGATCCTTCGCGGCATTCGCGAGGTCGAAGCGATGGAGGGACGGCCATGAGCAGGCGAGTGACTATCGATCCCGTGACCCGAATCGAGGGTCACCTCCGGATCGACGTCGAAGTGGACGGCGACCACGTCACCGACGCCTGGTCGTCGGGTCAGATGTGGCGCGGGATCGAGCTGATCCTGAAGGACCGCGACCCGCGGGACGCGTGGCTGTTCACGCAGAGGTTTTGCGGGGTTTGTACGACGGTCCATGCGATGGCGTCGGTGCGCGCCGTCGAGAATGCACTGGGTATCGACGTGCCCATCAACGCGCAGTACATCCGCAACCTCATTCTCATCGCGCACTGCCTCCACGATCACATCGTGCACTTCTACCACCTGTCGGCGCTGGACTGGGTGGACGTGGTATCGGCGTTGCAGGCCGACCCGGCGGCCGCGGCGGAGCTGGCCCAGAGCCTGTCGCCGTGGCCGCACAACGGGCGTCGTGAGCTGGAAGGCGTCAAAGACCGGCTCCGCGATTTCGTCGATACCGGGCAGCTGGGCGTCTTCGCGCACGGGTACTGGGGGCACCCGGCCATGAAACTGTCCCCGGAGATCAATCTGCTCGCGGCCGCTCACTACCTGCAGGCGATCGATTGGCAGCGCATACCGAACCAGGTCGTCGCTCTGCTCGGCGGCAAGACTCCACACATCCAGAACCTGGTCGTCGGTGGCGTGGCCAACGCCATCAATCTCGACAACCAGGCCACGCTGAACATGACGAAGCTCTACCAGGTGCGGAGCCTCCTGGAGCAGACGCTGTCGTTTGTGCGTGACGTCTACCTCACGGACGTGTGTGCGGTGGGCGCGATGTATCCCGAGTGGCTGGGCTACGGCGCCGGAGTGACGAACTACCTCGCGGTCCCCGACCTGCCGCTCGACTCGGCGGGGACCGAGTTCGATCTTCCGGGCGGAACGATCTTCGACGGGAATCTGGCGTCCGTGACGCCCATCACGAGTTTCCGTGACGAGTATTTCCGGGACAACGTGGCCGAGTCCATCGCCCATGCCTGGTATGAGGGCGACTGGACCCGCCATCCGTACGACGAGGAAACGGTCCCGCACCACACGGCCTTCGACGAGAAGGGAAAGTACACCTGGGTGAAAGCGCCCAGGTTCTCGGGCCGGCCGATGCAGGTGGGTCCGCTCGCCCAGATGGTGATCGGGTACGCCACCGGTCACCAGCCGACTTGCAGATGGCTCGACCACGCGCTCGGCCTCGTTCGCAGCGTGAGCGGGGTAGACGTGCCACTGTCCGGGCTCCACTCGACGCTGGGGCGCCATCTGGCCCGCGCGGTCCGGTGCGCCGTGATCGCCGACCTGGCGCTGAAACACTGGGAACTCTTGGTGGCGAACATCGCCTCGGGAGACACCGAGATCTACGTCGAGCCCTCTTTCCCGGCCGGCGAGGTGCGCGGGTTCGGATTTCACGAGGCGCCGCGCGGGACGCTGTCGCACTGGATCGTCATTCGTGATGGCAAGATCGCGAACTACCAGGCCGTCGTGCCTTCGACGTGGAATGCGGGGCCGAGGGACGACAAAGGTGTGAGGGGTCCTTACGAGGCGTCGCT
>JBDHDN010000531.1:0-2806 GCA_039591485.1 Gemmatimonadota bacterium | reverse complement strand
GATGGCCTCGAAGCGGTCGTCGCCGCCCATCCGGTCGTGCCGCTTCAAAAGTGACTCGACTTCTGCACGCAGTGCCTGATCGTCCGCACAGGCCTCATCGAGCAGGTCCGCCCGGTCCGACGCCGCAAGCTCCCGCGCCTGCTCGAACAGCTCCGCCGCCTGCTGGAAGTGCTCGGAGCTCATGTCTCGTCGTCCGGCTCGAGCGCGCGCTGAATCCACGCGCGGGCCAGCCACCAGTCGCGGTTCACCGTAATCGGCGAGACGCCCAGCGCCTGCGCCGTCTCCTCGATCGTGAGCCCGGCGAAGAACCGCAGCTCGATCACGCGTGCCTTGCGCTCATCCTGCTCGGCGAGGCGGATCAGCGCCTCATCAAGTGCCAGCAGATCAACATCGCGTTCCGACGTCCCCACGGCCGATTCATCAAGCGTGATCCGGTCGCATCCACCACCGCGCTTCTGGGCCGCGCGGCCGCGGGCGTGGTCCACGAGGATCTGCCGCATCGCGGTGGCGGCGACAGCAAGGAAGTGGGTTCGGTCGGCCCACCGGCCCGGTGACCCCTCGGCCAGCTTGAGGTATGCCTCGTGGACCAGGGCGGTGGGCTCCAGAGTATGGTCCGCTGGCTGACCCCGAAAGCACGCCTCGGCGAGCCGCCGCAGTTCCTGGTACGCCTCCGGCGCCAGGGTTGCCGCCCCCGATCCCGCTGCCTGCCCCTCTGAACCCGATTCGCTCACCCCGAGCCCCCTGCCCCGGACAGAATCCATTGTACCAGCCATGAAGTGAATTCCACCGTTTCTGCGTTTCCCGGGGTAGAGACCTAATCTAAGGAGACCAGCGATGAAGAGCATCTTGGCGGTTTCAGTCGGCTCTTGGTGTGCCTTGGCAACCTCGGCTTCGGCCGGGCAGATCATCTATGTGGACGCCGCCGCCGCGGCGGGCGGCGACGGCCTCAGCTGGGCCACGCCAATGCGGTTCCTCCAAGACGCCCTGGCCGAAGCGGCGGCCCCCGGAGTTATCAACGAGATCCGTGTGGCGGAGGGCACCTACGCGCCGGATCGGGACGAAGCGAACCCCGCCGGGAGCGGCGAGTGTTTCGTGGCCCACGGCGGCACGGGGTGCCCGGACGCCGGTTGTGAGGCAACGGTCTGCGCGGAGCTGGCCCTCTGCTGTGCGATCGCGTGGGACCAGTTCTGTGTCGATATCGCCTTGGAACTGTGCACCGAGGCTCGGGGCGCGACGTTTTCGCTCGTCAACGGCGTGGCATTGCACGGGGGCTACGCCGGACCGGGTGCCGAGAACCCGGACGCGCGGGACATTGACCTCTACGAGACGGTGCTGACGGGGGACTTCCTGGGCAACGACGGCCCCGACTTCGCCGGCAATGAGGAGAACGCCTACAACGTCGTCACGGCCTACGCGGTCGATGCGGCAACCATCCTCGACGGCGTTACGATCAGCGGAGGTCACGCCAACGGCCCCCCCGGTCAGGATCTCGGTGGCGGCGCCTACACCGACACATCGAGCCCGACGTTCAGCAATTGCAAGTTCACGGCCAACAAAGCGATTAGCGCGGGCGGCGCTATGATGAACTTTGCCGCCGGCACCACCATTCTCAGCTGTACCTTCACCGGCAACACCGCGGACCAAGCCGCATTCCCGTCGGCGGGAGGTGCGGTCGCCGTCGGGTTCGGCGGACAGGTGACGATGACGGGCTGTACGTTTACGGCGAACTCGGCCCGCGAAGGGGGCGCCGTCTTTTTCCAAGAGGCGGCCGGGACCGTCACGGACTGCGTATTCGAGTCCAACACCGCATCCTGGGGCGGCGCGATTGAGAATTTCGCCTTTGCCAGCCCGACGATCAGCGATTGTAGCTTCACCGGGAATAGCGCGGTGATCGGCACCGACAATTTCGGGGGGAACGGCGGCGCGATCGACAATGACGGCTCCTGCAACCCGACGATCACGGACAGTGATTTCTCGGGCAACCTCAGCGAGCGTGTTGGCGGCGCCATGCGCAACAAGAACAGTAGCAGCCCCACGATCATCGACTGCACGTTCGAAGCCAACACCGCAATCGGTATTGTGGGTGGCGCGATTACGAACTACGGCGACAGCAGCCCTCAGATCACGAACTGCCTGTTCACCAACAACAGCTCGGGGCTCTGGAGCGGCGCCCTGCGCGATGGGCACGACTGCAGCTCGACGCTGACGAACTGCACGTTCCAGGGCAACACGGCGGTGGAAGGCGGCGGCGCGATCGGCGTCGGCAGCGACACGCCGGGGTCGACAGGTCACACTCGGCTCACGAACTGTGTCCTCTGGGGCAACTCGGCGGTGCTGGGACCCCAGATTGCCTTGATCGGGGACCATCCGGGGGAGCTCACTGTTTCGTTCAGCGACGTGCAGGGTGGCGAGGCCGGCGTCTACGTGCAGGCGGGCTTCGCGCTGAACTGGGGTGGCGGCAACATCGACGCCGATCCGCTGTTCTACGACGGCCACCACTTGGGCGCCGGCTCTTCCTGCATCGACGCGGGCCACAACGCGGCGGTCCCCGTCGGGATCGAGACCGACCTTGAGGGCAACCCTCGTTTCGTCGATGACGTGTGCGCCACGGATACCGGCAGCGGCACGCCGCCGCTGGTCGACATGGGCGCCCTGGAGCGCCAGAGTTGCAGTTGCGACCTTGACAATGACTGCGTCGTGGGCGTCACCGACTTCCTGGCGCTGCTCGCCGTGTGGGGTCCCTGTGCCGACTGTGATGACTGCCCCGCCGACTTCGACAACGACTGCGAGGTCGGCGTCACCGACT
>JBDHDN010000530.1:0-2811 GCA_039591485.1 Gemmatimonadota bacterium | reverse complement strand
TCACCGAGGTGCTGATGCTGGAGCATGTGGATCGCCTCATCATTCGGCGCCTGAACCTGCCGAGCTACCGCCGCTGGCGTACGCGCCACCTCAAGTTGCGCCGTGCGCAGCGCGAGCCAACGCACTGGGGCCTCGATCCGCGCTCCGCCGCCGTCGAACTCGTCGGCAGCGTGGCTCCAGATGGACCGGCGCTCATTGTCGGCGCCGCAGCCGCGCCGTACGGCCTGCTGCTAGCCGCGCACGACTGGTCCGTCACCTTCGTCGCCGCCGACGTGGCGATTGTCGAGGGATTGGAGACGCGCGCCTCGGGCGAGGCGCTCTCGTCTCGCGTCGAAGCCTTCGTAGTAAGCCTTGGCTGCTGGATGCCGGACGTGCGACCGGCGCTGACCCTGCTCGATCCGGGCAGCCTCGCGCGCTCCGAGCCCGCCGATCGTGAGACCTTCCTGCAGCACGTGGTCTCTCGGACGCCAATCGGAGGCATCCACTGTCTTTTACCGTCGGTTCCGGGACGCGACACCATCACCGTGGGACCGGAAACCGTGAAGGCATATTACGCTGGCTGGCATCTCGAGCGGATCCATGATGGTACCGGGCGCGGGCTCATAGCCACGCGATTGGCCGGCGAAGATCGCCTGAACTGACGTTCCGTGCGGGATGAGCCCCGCCCGCCCGTCACCCGCTCACAGCGACGACCCGCACGTTCCGGAAGCGCGCGACCGGGCAGCCGTGGCTTGCCGAGCTGAGCTGCACCGGATCGCCCTTGGGCTGATCCACGACACCGGTGAGGACGTAGGTGTCGGGCCCTCCCAGCATGTCCAGCGAATTCCAGAACTCCGGGCTCCGTTCCTCGATGGCCGCGAGGCGCACGGGCTCGCGTATCGCGCCGTCTCGGATCACACGAGCCAACTGTCCAGCGATCCGAAACTCGAGTCCCTGCGGACCGATGACGCACGGTCCATCGCCCTCGATGAGCAGACCGCGCTCCGTCGCCGCCACGAGATCGTCCGCCGTATGTCCTTCCTCACCGGGCAGCAGCGATACGTTGGGCATACGCAGTAGCGGTGGAAAACGCCACGACTCGGCGTCGGCACACCCGTGGGACTGCTCGATGCCGGTGTGTTCCGCGATGCGGGAGGCAGTCGCGCGCGTAGTATGGTAGTCGGCGAGGAGCCCGTCTTTCACCAGGGACCAAGCATCGGCGGGGACTCCCTCGTCGTCCCAGCCGACCGTCGCCAGCGCACCGCGCTGCGTGCGATCCCCCTGCACGTTCATGAACTCCGGACCGAACCGGAACGTATTCAGCATTCGTTCCGGAGGGGTGAGGAAGGACGTGACGTCCCCGCCCTCGCCATGTGCCAGCACCCGGTCCAACTCGGTGGCCCTACCGATCGTCTCGTGGATCACACGGCCCAGCATCGACGGCAGGAGCACGACGTCGTAACTGCCCGCCTCGACCGGTGGCGCGGAGGCCAGCGCGAGCGCTTCGTCCGCCCACGCGGCAGCCCGACCAGGAAGATCCGCGGCATGGACGTGCTCGTAGCCGAGGCCGGCGGGCGCGACCTCGGAGGAGGTCCGGGACACGACCACTTCTCCATTGGACGCGGTAATGACCATGGACGGATGCGTGCGATAGACGGTCTGTTCGAGCAAGCTGCCGGCGGTGCTCGCGAAGGTGGTGGTGACGCGCATACACACGACGGTCGACGCAGCCGACTGAATCCCACGCACTCGCAATGCCTCCGAGTTTGCCTCCACGAGGAGCTCGAGCTTGTCTTCGGGCGGGACGTCGAAGGGATCGATGCGGATCGGCGAGCGCCACTCCCCGTCGGGATTGGCGTGGATGGGAGCGAGTTGGATGTCATTCCGGACGGCACCGGCCGCGCGGGCCTGATCCACGGCTTCTTGAGCAAGTCGGAACGCCTGCCGGCGAGCAACGTCAGGACTCGACGAATACCCCCACACCCCGTCGACGAGCACCCGCACGCCGAAACCGAGGTCCTCCATCTCCTCCGGAGTCCCGGGCTGCTCCCCCAGCACGCTGACAGCCTGCCGCCGCTTGGCCACGACCCGGGCATCGGCATACTGCGCTCCCGCGCCGCGCGCTGCGTCGAGTGCGAGCATGCACAACTGTTTTGCAAGGGGGTCGCCGCCCTGCGCGCGCTGCGCACCGGCTGTGCCGTACCGGGACGCCGGAAGCGCCAGCGCGGTGAGCGCGAGGGAGGACTGGGTGACGAAGTCGCGTCGAGTTACCGGCATCGGTCCTGTTCCATGAGATCGCGTGGTTATATATCGAACCAGCACGCGCCCGGCGCAATGACCGTCCCAGCATCTTGCTGGTGTCATTCGCACGGAGCACATTCCGCTGCGCGGCGTTCCGTGCTGGAACACCGCATTACGGGCGAAAGTGCCGCGACTTCAGTGGAGTTGACACATGGACCTCCATCTCACTGACCGCGTCGCACTCGTGTGTGGCTCGTCGAGCGGCCTGGGACTGGCCATCGCGGAGACGCTCGCCGTCGAGGGATGCCGCGTGGCACTGAACGGACGTGACGCCACCCGCCTCGAGCGCGCCGTGCAGCAGCTCAGCCGGAGCGCACCCTCGCAGATCGCCGGGTTCGCCGCCGACGTCAGCGTGCCGGAACAGGCTGTCCGGCTGGTCACCGACGTCGAGGCCCACTTCGGGCGGCTCGACATTCTCGTCGCGAACGCAGGCGGTCCACCGGCTGGCCGTGCAACCGAGCTCGCCGACGCCGATTGGCAGCGGGCACTCGACTTGAATCTCCTCTCCACCGTTACGCTCTGCCGCACTGC
>JBDHDN010000529.1:0-2814 GCA_039591485.1 Gemmatimonadota bacterium | reverse complement strand
AGCAGATCGTACGTATAATGCCGGCCGCATGGAGAGCGAGCTTTGAACTGCGGATCCTGTGGCTTCGAGAATCCGGCCGGAATGAAGTTCTGCGGCCAGTGCGGTGCAGCCGCCGACACGGCCTGTCCCGCATGCTCGGCAAAGAACCCTCCGGGCTTCAAGTTCTGCGGCGAGTGCGGCAACGCGCTGGGCGAGTCGCAGGCGCCGCGGAAGGCTCCCCGCGAGTACACGCCGCGTCACCTGGCCGACAAGATCCTGCAGACCAAGTCGGCGCTGGAGGGTGAACGCAAGCGCGTGACCGTGCTGTTCGCCGACGTGAAGGGCTCGATGGAACTGGCGCAGCGCACCGATCCGGAGCAGTGGCACAGCATCCTCGATCGTTTCTTCTCGATCCTGTCGGACGGCGTGCATCGCTTCGAGGGCACGGTCAACCAGTACACCGGGGACGGGATCATGGCGCTGTTCGGTGCCCCAATCGCCCACGAGGACCATGGCCAGCGCGCCTGCTTCGCGGCGCTGTACCTGCGCGACGAACTGAAGAAGTACTCCGAGGAGCTGCGGCTCTCGCAGGGGCTCGACTTTTCGGTGCGAATCGGCATCAACTCGGGCGACGTGGTCGTGGGCAGGATCGGCGACGACCTTCGCATGGACTACACCGCGCAGGGTCACACCGTGGGGCTGGCGCAACGCATGGAGCAGCTGGCCGCGGCCCAATCGATATGCCTGAGCGAAGCGACAGCCAAAATAGTCACCGGCTACTTCTCGGTCCGCGACCTGGGCGAAGCCAGCGTCACGGGTGTCGACGAGCCGCTCAGCGTCTACGAGCTGGAAGGCATGGGCGAGATGCAGACGCGTTTCGACGTGTCGCGCGCGCGCGGACTCTCGCGCTTCG
Source organism: Gemmatimonadota bacterium (assembly GCA_039591485.1). Classification (GTDB taxonomy): domain Bacteria; phylum Gemmatimonadota; class Gemmatimonadetes; order Gemmatimonadales; family GWC2-71-9; genus JAOTVV01. The sequence continues at coordinate 1,922 of JBDHDN010000529.1, read as the reverse complement.
TCGGCCGCGACAACGACATGCAGATGCTCGACCAGGCGCTGGAAAGCACGCGCGCGGGAGCGGGGCAGGTGATCGGCGTGGTCGCCGATGCCGGTACCGGCAAGAGCCGGCTCTGCTTCGAGTTCGCGGAGCGTTGTCGCTCGAAAGGCCTGCGCGTCAACCAGGGCAGCGGCGTGCCCCACGGCAAGAACGTTCCTCTCCTGCCCATCCTGCAGGTCTTCCGTTCCTACTACGGCATCACCGACGAGGACGACGATCGCGCGGCGCGCGAGAAGATCGCCGGGCGCATGCTGCTGATCGACGAGGGCTTCCGCGACTCGCTGCCCTTCGTGTTCGACTTCATGGGCGTGCCCGACCCTTCGCGACCGGCCCCGCAGATGGACGGCGACGCGCGCCAGAAAGTGCTCTTCGGCGTGATGCGTCGACTGGTCGAGTCGCGCTCCGCCGACGACCCGGTCATCACGCTGATCGAGGACCTGCACTGGATCGACGAGGGTACCGAGACCTGGATCGAGCAGATGGTCGAGCTGGCCGCCAGTACGCGCACGCTGTTGGTGGTGAACTTCCGACCCGAGTATCACTCCGCGTGGATGCAGAAATCCTACTACCGCCAGCTCCCGTTGCTACCGCTCGGGCCCGATGCGGTGCAGGAGCTGCTTACCGACCTGCTGGGCACGGACGACAGCTTGGCCGACCTGGCCTCCGCCATCCACGCGCGCACGGCGGGCAACCCGTTCTTTACCGAAGAGGTGGCGCAGGCGCTGATCGAGACGGGCAACCTGAAGGGCGCCAAGGGCAGCTACCGGCTGGTCACGCCCATCGAGAAGCTGACGGTGCCCAGCACCGTACAGTCGGTGCTTGCGGCGCGCATCGACCGGCTCGAGGAACGCGAGAAGCAGCTGCTTCAAACGGCCTCCGTGATCGGCAAGGAGTTTGCCGAACCGATCCTCGAACACGTGACCGAGCTGACCAGCAACGACCTGGAGACCTCGCTGCAGAGCTTGAAGGACGGCGAGTTCGTCTACCAGCAGTCGCTCTATCCGGTCTCCGAGTACGCGTTCAAGCACCCGCTCACCCAGGAGGTCGCCCTCGGATCGCAGCTGCAGGAACGGCGCAAGCGCGTCCACCACGCAGTGGCCGAAGCCATTCGCAAGACGCACGCAGACGCACTCGACGAACCCGCGGCCCTGCTCGCACACCACTACGAGGAAGCCGGGGAGATCCTGGAGGCGGTGCGCTTCCATCGCCGCGCGGCGGTGCGCCTGGCTGAGAACGACCTGACCGGCATGCTCACGCACTGGCGCAAGGTGCACACGCTCTCGAAAACTCTGCCGGCCACGCGCGAGGCCATGGAGCACACTCTCAAGGCCTGCGTCTCGCTGCTGAACAACGGCTGGCGCCAGGGTATGACCGAGGACGAGTGGGAGAGTCTCGGGGACGAGGGCAAGATGCTCGCCGAGCGCCTCGAGGATCGTCGCGGCCTGCTCGACGTCGAGCTCGGGGTCGGTTCCTTGAACATGCTCTGCGGCTACCTCGTGGACGCCTTCCCTGCTTGTGAGCGGGCTGCGGAGCTAGCCCGAGAGCTGCAAGACCGCGAGGGCATCAGCGATTCCCAGTTCATCCTGCTCAACCTGCACTGGCACGGTGGCCGCTTCGAGCAGGCGATTGCCGCGGCCGATGCTGCCGCTGCGCACGGCGAGAACGACATGTCCCTGGGAATGGACCGCTGGAGCGTCTCGAGCATGAACTGGCTGTTGGCGTTACGCGGCCGCGTGGAGCTCTGGCGGGGGCGTCCGGCAGAAGCTCTGGCGGGGATCGAGCGCTGCATCCACGTCGCGCGAGAACTGGGCCAACCGGAGGTCATCTCCTGGGCAGGCATAGGCCAGTGCGAACTCGCCTGGATGACCGGCGAGCGGGAGCAC
>JBDHDN010000528.1:0-2815 GCA_039591485.1 Gemmatimonadota bacterium | reverse complement strand
CCAGCCGTCCTGCGTACGCTGGTACACGTTGCCGTTCCGGTCGGTGAACACGTTGTTCTCCCGCGTCGCGGCGACCGGCGGCTCTCGCCGATCCGACGTGGATGGCCGCGGCGCGAGGCGGTCGCGCGTCGCCGGACGGTCGTAGATGTTGTTCGACGGCATGGTGGCAGGTCGGGCCGGGCGCGCTCCAGTGCTCGGCCGCCCCGCGTACGGGGTCGGCCGGGGCGGGTAGTACGGACGGTACCCCCCCGGTCCATACCACCCCCTGTAGCGTGGATAGCTCCGGTAACTGAAGTGCACCGGTCCCCACCGTACTCCGACCCCGAAACTCCAGCCGTAGTACGGGTGGTACCGAACCGAGAGACCGTATGTGACGGGGCGCGGATAGTAGTAGCCCGGTCCGATCCACGGGCGATACCAGTACCCGGTACCCCAGACGACCGTCGGACCGTACACGTACCACCCCATGTAGCCGGGGTAGTAGCCCACATACACGACCGACGGTGTGTAGTGGTACACGTTCACGTAGCGCACGTTGTAGTGCGGATTCGTCGGCGGGATCTGCTGCACTTCGCCTGGCACGGAAACCGACGTCTCCCATGGCCCGTGCGGTGACAGCGACTCGTACCACACCCCATCGTGGCAGAGATGGTACTTCCCACCGATCAGCAGCACGGTGAAGCCGGTGTTCACGGCGTACTGCATCTCAGTCCCGTCGATGCGATCGAACCGGGGCTCGCCATCGTAGCTGACCTCGACATCGACCGCACCCCGTTTGATCGCTGCGGTCTGCGGAATCTGGGCATCGAGCACGGCATCGAGCGCTTCGTCCGTGCCGGCGACGTGCGCTCGCACGCTGCCCTTCTCCGAGTCCGGATCGATTGCCGCAAACGCCCGCGGGAGACTGTCGGCAGCAACGAAGATCCACGGCCCGTCGACTGAACCGCCCGTATACCAGCGTCCCGACATCAGCAGGTACCACCGCTGGTTGACCACATCGCGGAACACGTCAGATTCCGTGTTCGTAGCATACAGCAGGTCCCCATCCCCCAGTGGTGCCCATGCCGGCTCCCCGTCGAACAGCAGGAGCTCGGCCGGCTCGGTCGTCACCACGACCGCGGGGATCCGATCATCAGCCACCTCGTCCTCGGGAGGCTCCTCTGCGTCGGAATCCTCAGGCGGTGCCAGGCGAGCCACCTGGCCGGGGACGGCGTCGGTCAGTTGCCAGTCCTCGGCAAGCGACGCCGCGACATACCAGTTCTGTCCGCCCGCGTGCAGGTAGTATCGGCCTGCCGCCGGGGCGTGCACGATCGTGAACGGCGTGTTGAACACCTGCTGATGCTCGGAGCCCTCGACCGCCCGCAGGTCAGGCTCGCCGTCGATCGTCACGAGCACCGTCGGCTCGTAGCGAACGATCAGGGTGGGCGCGGCCGTGTTCAGCTCCCCGACGGAGCTTCCCCCAACCTCCGCGTTTTCCAGGGCGGTGAGGAACCGGTCGAGTGCGATCGTGAGCCCCCACGTCGGAATCTCCTGCTCCAGCAATCGGGCAAGCTGCTGCTGGTGTTCCTCGGACGCGTTGGGGAACCGGACCCGCGGGACGGCGACCTCGGCGATGTCGACCACACGGGCGTCGCGGTCGATGGACAGCTGAGCGACGAGCCAGACGGCACCGAAGACGGGCTCGGCACCCGCAGTCTCCAGCACGGCCACCGCCGCCCGCGCGGCGATCGAATCGGCGGAGAAGGTGTCAATCTGCGGTTGATAGAGCAGCACGGTGGCTCCGCCCTCGACTGCGATCTCGCGGGGCCAGCCCGGGTCCTCGTCCGGTGCCGGAGCCGTACCCGCGGAGGGCAGGAACAGGAAGCTGGCAGCCGCCAGCACGGCAAATGGTCTCACGACAGCACCTTCTTGAAGAGGCTCGATGACGAACCGTCAGCCGACGGTACCCCGTGCGGCACGGATGGTTCGATCGTGGTCACCGTTGCTAGAACGCGAAGGCGAAGATCAAACGGTAGTTCCGGTAGTGCACCCTGAGGGATTCGGGCAAAATGCCCGGACCACCGTCGGCGGTACGCCCCGGCAACTGCTTGTTGCCGAAACCGAATCCAAGCCCGATCGTGAAGTCGGCTCCGGCGGCACGGAAGCGCGCGCCGGCAGTGAGGAAGTAGATATCCCAGGATGTAGCGGCGATGTCCGCTCGCTCCCCCGGCTCTCGACCGGATCGATCGGTCCGGAAGCTGGCGTACAACGACGTCGTGGTCCCCAGGCGATGGTGTACGCCAACCCCGGCGTTCAGTACGGCATTGAGTTGCTGTGTCACCGTCGCCACGAGTGTGTCGCCGGTGCTCTGCCCCACGAACGGAGCGGGATCCAGGACGACCGATTCCCCAACCTCCGCAAACCACTCGCCGCTGACGTGCAGCGTCGTGCGCCCGAATTGCCGCGAGGCGCCCACGGCCGCCGAGAACGGAGAGCGATAGTTCGCGCTCAATCCATCCTGGTGGTCCGCGACGAACACCGGATCGGTGATGCCTCCGCCAGTCAGATCCCCGCCGAAGGCCGTCTGATTGACTTCGGCCTCTCCCGATCCAAACACGCTGACGCTCGGCGTGGTGAGCGTCAGTCCCACCGACCAGCCGCGCCACTCTCCGGCCACCCCGATCTTCCAGAGCAGCCGATAGCTGTAATAGGAATAGGCCGTCAGATCGATCGCGATGGCTTCCAGATCGCCGGGCGCGTACGCCTGTGCCAGGGTCGATCGGGTCGATCGCTGGCTGCGCGCCGCCACGAACTGGCTCACGCCCATGCCGATGTT
>JBDHDN010000527.1:0-2843 GCA_039591485.1 Gemmatimonadota bacterium | reverse complement strand
GATCGACATGCACGGAGGAGACGGCAACGAGGCACTGCGGCCGTACGCGTACTGGATGCTGAGCGGCGACTCGGCGCTCGACCGGCGCAGCCGGGAGCTGGTGATCGCGTTCGGGCTGGACCACATCGTCATCGATCGAAACCGGCCGCAGGATCCGGCTGCGGCCGTCTACACGTCGAACACGGCGTTGACACGTGGCAAGGTGGGCTTCACGACGGAGACCGGCCAGCTCGGGTCGGACGCCGAGCACTGGATCGTCATGGCCGAGCGCGGCTTCTGGAACGTGCTGCGCCACCTCGATATGGTCGACGGGCCGGTCGAGCGTCCTGGCGCCATCGTCTGGCTCGATCGCTACGACGTGCTGCGCAGTCCGGTGACCGGTATGTTCCGCGCAGTGGTCGAGGACGGCTACGCCATCGCAGAGGACGGCTTAGTCGGCGTCGTGACGGATCTGTTCGGTGATCCGATCCACGAGCTTCGGGCACCGTTTGCGGGGGTGGTGACGTACGTGGTCGGTACGCCGCCGGTTCGAGAGGGAGAGCCGCTCGCGATGGTTGCGACGATCGGACCGGATCCCGAACCGTGACGCACGGAGGGCGCGGAGGACCGGGTCAGGCGACCGGCCCCACGAGGGTGCGCGCCACGTCGCGGTAGACGATCTCGAACACCGACCGCTGTGCGAGGCCGCTCAGCCATCCGCGCGCCTCATCAAGTCGACCGAGCGCGATGAGGACCTGGCCCCTGAGGAACCGTTCCGGGGCGAGACCGAAGAACGGCGACACCAGTGCGAACTCGAACCAGCCCTCCACCTGTACACGTTCGAGTTGCTCGAGTGCGTGCACCGCATCGCCACGCTCGTAGGCCATCCGCGCCCGAACTCCAGCGCCTAGGTTCCGGGGCATCGCGCCTGCCGCCGGCGGCGCCGGCAGCCGTTCGCACGTCTCGGCCCGACGCTCGGCACGCGCGAACTCGTGCTGCCGTACATCCAGCTGGCCCAGCAAGTATTCCCGCAGGTGCGCGTGAATCCCGTCATGCACGGCGAGCGCGACGTTCGGGCGGACGGGCGGCGCTTCGTCGGTCGAGGGATCCCAGCGCTCCAGGTCGGTGCGGACCACGTCCAGCGTCGGTGGATCGACCTCGACGAAGGGCAGTGTGCACAGAAAGGCACGGTGCTCCAGCCCGAACGCCCGGTCAAGCCGTTCCGCCTCGCGGGCGCTTCGCAGGGCCCCGGGGAGGTCGCCGGTCGCGAGCGACAGATGTGCGCCGACGACCGATGCGACCGCGCGAATCGTCCCCCCCGGCACGGCCCGCACCGCGGCCTGCGCCAGCCGATACGCCGTCCCAGCATCGGTGGCGTACAGCGCGATGTCGGAGAAGGCCGTCGCCAGCACCAGTGGCGGTGCAGCTGCTAGCTCGGTGAGGATATGGCTGCGGGCCGCTGGGTCTTCCAACGTGAACGCACGGATGCCGCGCATCGCGAGCGCCTGGTCACCCGAGGGACTGAGCGCGAGGTGGCGGTCCACGAACCGCACCGCGTCATCCGGCCGGCCGTCGAGCGCGGCAACGCGTGCGAGATGGGCCAGCGCCGCCGCGTGCCGCGGATCCAGCTCGACGGCCTTCCGCAGCGCTCGCTCGGCCTCCATGGCCGAGCGTCCCCGGCACGGATTGAGATCGAACTGGAGGTTGCCCAGCAGGAACCAGGACTCCACGTCGTCCGGCCGGACGGCAAGCAATCGCTGATACAGCGTCTCCGCCTCTGCCGGTGCCGGCCCGAACCACGCGGCCTGGGCTTCCACCAGGCGCTGAGCATGCGGGGCGAGCCGCCCGCGCAGGGCGTGCGCCCGCGCGCTCGCCTCGCGCGCCGCGTCGGGCATGCCGCAGGCGGCCAGCGCAGCGCCGAGGCGGTACGCGCCGAGTGCAAACGACTCGTCGAGGGCGAGCGCCTGCTCGTAGAGCCGGGTGGCGTCGAAGTAGTGCCCGAGCCGGAACGCCCGTTCTCCTTCCAGGTAGGCCTTGAGTGCCGTCACCGACTCGGTAGTCGTGGCGGCGAGCTTGCCGATCTGTCCGCCGAGTGACGTGATGCGCGCGGCCAGAAGCTGCCGCACGAGGTCGTCGACGATCTCGAAGATACCTGCGTCGCGTGCGGCCTCCGTCTCCGCACGAATCGTCCGCGCATTCTCCACCTCGTACAGGGTCGCAGTCAGATGGAGCCGGTCGTCGGCCACCACGATGCTTCCGAGCAGGAACGCGCCGGCCCCGAACGAGCGCGCAACGCTGCGCCCCAGCTCGGGGTCGATGGACCGCTCGTCACGAAGGCGGCGCAGCAGCGCATGGGGATCGACCGTCCGGAGCTCTCCCGCGCCGTCCAGCTTGGCGCTGAGCAGGTCGACCATGCCCTCGCGCAGAAAAGCGACGTCCGGCGTCCCCCGCACGCTGAAGGGGCATACGGCGATCACGTTGGGATTCGCCGGCTCGCGCGGCACAGGGCGCGGTGCCCGCTCGGCTTCACGGTGCGTCCGAATCCGCTCCACCAGCGCCATCGTTTCGGGTGCGGGCGCGAGATCAAGATCCTCAGCCAGCCGTCGTGTAAAGTCGTCGTAGGCGCGCAGCGCGGCGCCTCGATCACCGGCCTGATCGAGCAGCGTGAGCAGCGAGCGGAGAGCCGCCTCGTCATCCGGCGCGAGCTGCAGCGCGCGTTTGGCCCAGGACGCTGCGCCCTCGAGATCAGCGGCGGCTTCGGCCTGCTGACTCAGCATCCGCGCTGCCCGGGTCGCCGCCGCGCGCAGGTGCTCTCGCTCCTGGTCAAGCCACCGCTCGAACTCGGGTGCCGAAGACACGAACAG
>JBDHDN010000526.1:0-3742 GCA_039591485.1 Gemmatimonadota bacterium | reverse complement strand
CGGATGCCCCGAGACCGAATGTCGCCACGCCGCTCTACGGGTGGACCGACCTCACTGCGAGGTCGGTGGGTGCGGTGAACACCGGGTCGCTCAGGGCGAGCGATCCCAACGCGCCTGGGGTGCTGCTGATCGAGGGGCGCACCGAGGAGACGGAGGCGCCACCCGATATCATCCTCAGACTGGGCGAGTACTCCAACGACCGGAATCGGGTGCTGTTCGACGGTGGGTACACCGTGCTGCGCGTTTCCTGGACCGAGCGCGGGGCGTTCGGTGGCGCGTGGGAGAGTGCGGCGATGAACCGCGGAAGTGCCGGCGGCTACTTCTGCGCGCAGCCCACGCCCTGAATCTCCCCGCAAACGGCTGAGGCGGACGCGCCGCTCGGCGGGTCGCGTACTGTTGTCTGAGCACCCACGGTCGGGCAATATTGGGGTTGCACGTCTTTCTCCTCGAGGAGATGTGGAGCCGATGGACAACGTGCGGCGTGGCCGAGCGGACGCGATCGGGTCCGACGTTTTGGCGAACGCGGCCGAGGTGATCAAGTGCCTGGGCCACCCGCTGCGCTTGCGCTTGCTCGAGGCCCTCGAGCAGGGCGAGAAGACGGTGACCGAGCTGCAGCAGCATGCGGGCACCACCCAAGCCGCCGTATCGCAGCAGCTCGCTACCCTGCGCGCGCGCCGCATCGTGGACAACCGTCGCGACGGGACCAACGTCTTCTACCGCATCATCGAGCCTAAGGTCACGGCGATCCTCGCGTGCATCCGCTCGTGTGACCTGCCACGCAAGTAGTCCTCCTCTTTCACCCTGAGAGAGTGCGCGTCCCCGGGTTCGCTGGCCGGTGGTGGGACCCGACGGTATGCTTCCCCCCCTCGCGTTCCCTCTGCACTGCTCGCGCTCACGCTGCTCGTTACCGCACCGGTAACGGGTCAGGACGTCCGCCCGCTCCTCGACGCGGGGCGTCGCGACCTCCTGCACGAGGCCCTGAGCGGAGAGAGGGCCAAGGACCACGTCATCGCGATCACGCGCCATCATCGGATCCAGGGATCGCGCGGCTACCGGGCCGCGGCGACATACGTCCTCGAGCGATTGCGCGAGGCGGGATATTCCGCTGAGACGGCATGGGTCGAGTCCTTTCCCTCCGATGGACGCATCCACTATCAGACCTGGCAATCGCCCTCGGGGTGGGACATCGACTGGGCGGAGCTCAGGATCGTGGAGCCGGTGGAGGAGCGGCTCGTCGGATACCCCGAAGTCGCGATGAGCCTGATCACGTACTCCAATCCCGGGGAGGCGACGGCGGAGCTGGTCTGGGTTGGAGAAGGGACGAGCTCCGCGGACTACGAGGGCCTTGATGTGCGCGGCAAGTTCGTGCTCGCGACCGGTTACGGAGGAGAGGTACATCGGAACGCCGTACTCGAGCACGGTGCGGTAGGGGTCGTGTGCTATCTCGACGACTCACGCGCGGCTGAGCATCCGGACATCGTGCAGTACACGGGAATGTGGCCCGAGCCCGACGAGCTCGAGCGGGTCACGTTTGGCTTCAACATCAGCAACCGGCAGGGCGAGCGCCTGCGGCGGATGTTGGAGGGCGGCCGCCGCGTCGTGGTGCGCGGACAGGTCGAAGGCATCGGCCTCGAGCCGTACGAGATGGACGTGGTCGTGGCGCGCATCGAGGGCACCTCGCGATCCGACGAGGAGTTGGTGCTGAGTGCGCACCTCGACCATCCCAAGGAGTCGGCCAACGACAACGCGAGCGGCTCTGCCGCGATGCTCGACATCGCGCTCACCCTCCAGCGGCTGATTGACGAGGGACGGATGCCTCGGCCGCAGCGCACCATCCGATTCCTGTGGGTGCCGGAGTGGCACGGCACCATGGCGTACATCGATGCCCATCCGGAGATGGTCGGTCCGGCGCTGGGGGGTGGCTCGCTGGCCAACATCAACCTCGACATGGTCGGTGAGCATCTCGAGTTGCTGCACTCCGCGATGGTGCTGACACGGACCCCCGCCTCCATCCCCTCGGCCCTCAACGACGTGGTCGAGAACATGGCGCAGATGGTGGACCGCATGCCCGTCCGAGCGCCGCGCGGCAGCTCGTCGCGGTTCAACTACCGAGTCGCCGAGTACGGCGGTGGCAGCGATCACATGATGTTCATCGACCGTCGAATCCCCGGTATGATGCTCGGGCACAGCCCCGACTACACCCACCACACCTCGGATGACACGCCCGATATGGTGGATCCCGTCGAGCTCGAACGCAGCGAGATCATCGCCGCCGGCGCGGTGGTCTACCTGTCGGATCTCTCCGAAGCGGAAGCGGTCGATCTGGCTTACCTCGTCGCCGCCAACGGCGCTCGGCGTCTGGGTGAGGCCGGACGACGCGCTGAGGTCACACTCGAGTCCCATGGTGCCGCCGAGGCGGGCAACCTGTTGCGCTACTGGGCTCGGTGGGAGCGGGAGGCCGTGTCGAGCGTGTTCACGTTCAATCGAGCGGATCGTACCAGGAGGACCGTCGAACGATTCAACGAGCAGCTCACGATGCAAGAGGCCTCCTTGGCGGTGCTGGCCGGGCTTGCCCAGGAAACTCCCGGACCCGTCGCCGCCGCCACCGACGACCGGGTGCCCGTGCGCATGACGCGAGGACCCCTCGATTTCGGACTGCCGGAGAGCCGGGTGCCTGACGAGCGGGCGGCCTGGTACGGCAGTGCCGAGTTCACCCTGAGCGGCGATGCGCGCTTCGAGCTGGTGAACTTCATCGACGGCCGCCGTACCGTGAGCCAGATCAGGAACGCCCTGAGCGCCGAGTTCGGACCGGTCGCGGTTCCGGTCGTCGCTCGCTACCTCGAGGACCTCGTGCGCACTGGGGTCGTGGAATGGCGCTGAGAAGACGGGACAGTGATCCAGTTCGGGTGGTGCCGACCTCGGCGTAGAACTGAGGCTCGGCGGGATGTCGGCAAACCGACCTGATCGTCGTCGCTTCAGGGACAAGTGGCCGAGCCGCGGCTTCAGCCGCGGTTCCCCCGAGAGCCGCCCGACCGCCTGTCGTCATTCTCCCAACGCCTCCCGGATTCGCGCCAGCCACGCGGTAAGCCCTGCAAACCGCTCGTACGCGTCGTGCCCCGGCGGTTGGTCCGCGGCCGTCAGCATCCCGGACAGGTACCGAATCTGGTCGAGGAGCATCGGCTGCGGGTATGCAATGTCCTCTGCCGTCACCAGTTCGGAGCGAAGTGCACGCCAGTGGGCGGCTGCATCGGAGCCGTCGCCCCCCTCCTCCAACCGGCCGTTGATCTCGGCGAGGGCCGTCCACGCGTCTTCCTGCAGGTGCTGCACATCCAGGCTCAGGGCCAGCTGCGCCATCAGGTCATCCTGGGTCACACCATCTGCAGCGACGCGAGGGTCGCTGGCCAGCTCGAGCGGCCGGATCTGGCTCCAATCGCCGACGCTCAGGCGCACTTGGTACGTCCCCGGTACGGCCATCGGACCCACTCCGCGGGCCCGGCCGCTCTCGGGATCGATGGGTCCGGTGTGCCGCAGATCCCACACGAACCGGTGCATGCCCGGTGAGCGCTCGAGCCGCGCAGTTGCTCCTCGCCGCCCCATGGGGCCACGCATCCCTTGCTGTTCCTCCGCTCCCTCCGCTCGTGCCCTCGACTGTTGGGTGTCGTAGGCCCGAATGACGCTGCCGGATGGGTCCAGGATCTCGAGCCGTATCTCCGTCGCCGGCGACTCGGCCAGGTAGTAGTCG
>JBDHDN010000525.1:0-2887 GCA_039591485.1 Gemmatimonadota bacterium | reverse complement strand
CGCAGCGTCAGCGGGGGACGCCCGGCCGGTCTACCGCGCCTGGACTACTCTCGTTCTGCGATTGGATGGCGCAGACTACCCAAGACGGGTGTTCGAGCGCCCCATTCGGCAATGGCGAGAGGCCAGGTCGGGAGTGCCCGACGGTGGGGTATCATGTGCGAGCCCGGCTGGCGCTCGATGGTGTACCCGGAGGCGAGGGCCCCAGCGAGACGGTCGGTGGCGTTAGACACGACCTACCTTGCCACGAGCGCGCTCAACTCGGCACGGACCGAATCCCACTGAGCGCGCCACGGCGGGTCGGGATCCTCGCGGAGCGCGAGATAATGCTCATACGCCGCGATCGCGCCCGTCGTATCACCCACTGCCGCAGCCAGACGCCCCTCTTCGCGCAGCATGTCTACGAGCGTGATGTCCAGGTGCACGAGGTGCGCGGCCCGGTACCGACGGCGCGCAGCCGCCAGGGCAGCGGCAGTGTCGCCGGCCGCCGACAGCAATCGGGCCAGCACGAGATTGTCCACGTACTGCGTCAGGTCATCCCGCGGGGGGTCCTCCCACGTCTCAAGCGGGAAGGGAGCCGCACGTACGAGGGTATCCAAGCGGCGTATCAGTTCGAGCGATTGCCTCTCCCCATTCGCGGCCAGCACCTCGACCAACAACGCACACACCGCAAAGCGATGCGGTGGCTCCACGGTGGTCCGCAGGCGCTCGCCGACCTGAGCTGCACCTGTGGTATCCCCATGCCTCGTGCGCCACAGTGCTCCCCAGCAGCGCGCCCGAGCTGCGTCGTCAGCCGAGTGTTCGGTGCCGGCGTGCCCGGATGTCACGGTTGCAAGTAGCTCGGCAGACTCCCGCGCTGCGGCATCGGGCTGCTCCCCCAGGAACAGCACGTCACGGAGGCGAAGCACCGCGGCCGTCACCTCCGGCAGGTCCTCGTAGTACGCGTCCCGCGCCGAGCGCCACGCCGCATAGTCGCCGCGCGCGCGTCGCCAGGCGGATCTCAGCCGGGACCAATCTCCTGTTTCCGCAAGACGCACGGCCGCGCTGTCGGCAAGCTCGACCCCGCGACCCAAGGCAAGCGCGTAGCGTACCGCCCAGGCGAGCTGAGTCGGTCGCGACGACAAGATCGCGATCGTATCGGTCCTCTCTCCGAGGAGGTGGGCCACGTGCCACGCGAGTGCCCGTCCCACCGCGAGCCGGTTCAGGTCTTCCCGGATGCGCGCCGTGTCTCGTTGCAGGATGGCAATGTGGAGCGATCTACGGAGGTGCCAGACAGTGGTATCCCGGGTCAGTCCCATCGATCGATCGATGGCTCTCCTGGCGCGCGTGAGCCAACGAGGCTCTCCTGCGATGGCCCCGAAGTACTCCAACTCCTCGGCCAACTCCCCCCAAGCCGAGGCCCGGTCCGGGACCAGCCGCGTGAGGGAGTCCCACGCGGCGATGGCAGCCGATGCCGTTGGAACGCCCCCGAACAGCGGGCCGATAAGCGCCCGGATCCACAGCTGGTCCGCGACACCGAACCGGTGCCGTTGCTCCCATGCCACCCTCGCTTCCGCCGAGTCTTGCAGCCACTCACCGCAGGAGTAGGACGCCAGTCCGGCCCAGGCGAACGTCGAATCCAGCCGCAGTGCTTCTCGAAACAAGCGGCTCTTCTCCTGCTGGGTCCCGTTCCTGCACTCGTAGAGACCCGCGAGATACGCCTGCACCGCGCGCGGATCGTACTGACCAAGCACCGGGACTCGCTCGCGGAAGAAGGACCACCCTCCTGGGCGGTCGCCAAAACCCCTGACGATCAGAGTGGTAATCAACTCGTCGAGGAGTGAGAACCACTCCGTACCCTCCACAGCCTTCCGACTGACCACGACCGCGCCGCTCGGCACGGCGAGCAGCTCCGCATCGAGCTGGATACCCGCATCCGTCTCGGTCACGTACCCGCGAACCAGCCTGCCCGCGCCGAGGTCCCGCGCGATCGCGAGTTGCTGCTCCCCGGTGAGGAGCGAGTCCGGACCGGCGAGACTCGCCCATCGTGCATGCGTGCCGCCGACGTCGGCGATGCGCGGTCCAAAATCGCCGTTCACGACGATCGCGAAGGCGTCGGGAATCCCTGCCACGAGCGCGTGCCGCTCCGCGGCCACCACACCCGTTCGGAACGGCATCACGGCGATGAGGTTGTCGTCGAGGCTCGTGTTCGGCTGTGCCGGCCACAGGAGAACGACGGCGATGGCCACGACGGTCAGCACCCCTGTTGCGACGCCCGCGAGCACCTGGCGGGGACGGCCGGCCCGCCCGGCCCGCGGCGGAGTCTGCACGTCGATCATCCCCGTCGGTGCCAGCGCCGCGACGAACTGTGAGGCGGTGGCGTGGCGATCCACCGGCGCGTGCGCCAACACCCGCCGCAGTGCCGTGTCGACGGCCTCCGGTACAGTCCGCCGGAGCGCCGACACCCGCGGCGTCGGCTCGCTCAGCTTCTTTGCGATGATCGCCTGCGGCGTACTGCCCAGGTACGGTGTCTCCCCCGTCAGCATCTCGTACAGCACACAGCCCAGGCTGTACAGATCGCTGCGGCCATCCAGGTCACCGCTGCCAACGCCCTGCTCCGGACTCATGTACGCCGGCGTGCCGACCGCCAATCCCGTCTCGGTCAGTGTCTCGGCACCTGCCGCACTCACCGCCCGGGCAATCCCGAAATCCGCGACCAGCGCATGGCCCCGCTGAAAGAGAATGTTCTCGGGCTTGATGTCGCGATGGACGATCCCCTGCTCGTGCGCGTAGCCCAGCGCGTCGGCCACTTCCCTGGTGGTCTGCAGCGCGTCCTCGATGGGCAGCTGCTTCTCCCGATTGAGCCGGTCGCGCAGCGACTCACCGTCCACGTACGGCATCGTGTAGTACA
>JBDHDN010000524.1:0-2907 GCA_039591485.1 Gemmatimonadota bacterium | reverse complement strand
GAAGTCCTGCGCCGGATGGCTGTTCCGTGCCCGGAGGACCTTCGGGTGTTCCGTGCGGGCGACGTCCTCCTCGTCGAGGAACATCTCTTCGAACAACCGCTCGCCGGGGCGGGTGCCCACGTAGCGCAACTCGATGTCCCGGCCGACGTCGCGTCCCGAGAGGCGGATCAGGTCCGTGGCGAGATCGACGATGCGAACGGGCTCACCCATGTCGAGCATGAAGAGCTCGCCACCCTTCCCCTGCGCGCCCGCCTGCATGACGAGCTGCACCGCTTCGGGGATGGTCATGAAGTAGCGTTCCATCTCGGGGTGGGTGATGGTGACGGGGCCGCCCGCCTCGATCTGCTTCAGGAACGTGGGGATGACGCTCCCCCGGCTGCCCAAGACGTTGCCGAATCGAACCGACACGAAGTGCCGTCGGTGCTCGAGGGCGGCGCACTGGACGATCATCTCGGCGACGCGCTTGGTGGCACCCATGACGCTGGTGGGCCGAACGGCCTTGTCGGTCGAGATCAGCACGAAGTGCTCAACGTCGTATTGGACCGCACAGCGAACGACCGCGTCCGTGCCGCTCACGTTGTTCGTCACGGCCTCGACGACGTGCTCCTCCATGAGGGGCACGTGCTTGTGAGCGGCCGCGTGGAACACGATTTCGGGGCGGTACGTTTCGAACACGCCGCGCAGCCGCTCGAGGCTCCGGATGTCTGCAATCACCGGTATCAGCTCGAGATCGTGCCGCCCTCGGCGCAGCTCGTTCAACACGTCGAAGATGTCGTTCTCGTTGTTGCCGAGCAATACGAGACGCGTCGGCGTGAGCTTGGCAAGCTGGCGGGCCAGTTCCGAGCCGATGGACCCCCCAGCACCGGTGACGAGCACCACGCGGCCGCTCACGAGGCTGCGGACACGTTCGAGGTCGGTCTCGATCGGCTCGCGGCGCAAGAGGTCTTGGATCTCGACGTTGCGCAGTGTCGAGATGCCCACACGGCCCGACACGATCTCGTACAGGCCCGGCACGGTCCTGACCGGCGTGCCTGTCGTGGTTGCCGCACGCACCACGTTCCGGACTACCGAGCCCGGCGCCGTCGGCATCGCAATCACGATCTCCTGGATGCCGTGAGCGGAGATCACCGCCTCGATGTCGTCGATCGTGCCGAACACCGGGAGATCGGACAGACGGTGCCCAAGCTTGTTGGGGCTGTCATCGACGAAGCCTACGGGGGTGAGACCGACATCGGGGTTGTTCTCCAACTCCCGTACGATCAGCACTCCCGCCGATCCCGCCCCGGCGATCAGCGTACGTCTGCCCGAGCGGCCGTGTCGGCGCCGGTGGAGCGACTCGGACGCCTTGAGCGTGAGGCGCGGCGCGACGGCGACGACCCCCGTGAACAGCAGATCGAGGGCGAGGGCCGAGAGCGGTACCCGAACGGGTGTGAGCCCCGTCATCGGGAGCAGGAACGCGCCGAGGACTACGCACCCGACGGACGCGACGGCCACCGCTCGGACGATGGCAGCCATCTCCGGTACGCTGGCGTGCCTCCAGACTCGGGCATACATGCCGAACGAGATGAACACCGCCAGCTTGACGGCCAAGGCGACGGCCAGGTACGTGAGTGCCGTGACGGTGTGCTCGACGGACCACCCAAAGCCCTCGAAGCGGAGCAGATACGCGACCAGCGGCGTCAGCCCGAACAGCAGGGCGTCCCACAGCAGCAGATTGCGGTTCTGAATGAGGCTCTTCAAATCGACTCCGGGTAGCGAGCGTCAGGATCGCATACTCGTGGCGCACAATGTATACCCTGGCGGAACCAGGGGCCACACTTCCTAAACTGTTCTCCCACATTGCCTTGGTGGCGCCCGCGACGCTGCCGGATTCGCATCGGTGCCCCGATCTGTTGCTGTAGCGCCACAGTCACGCCCCATTGCGCCACGCTTCGGCCCGCATTCAGCTGGTGGGTGTCCCGGCTGGATGCTCGATCCGGGCCCGCAGTTCGGCGGCAACGGTGGGGGCTCGGAACATCTCGGCGGCGCTCAGCGCATTGCGGACGAGCGAGGCACGCAGGTCCGGGTCACTCCGCAATCGGTCGATTCCTGCTCGCACGGCCTCGACGGTCGGCTCCGTCACCACCAGGGCGCATCCGTGTTGCTGGAGGAAGCGCGCGAGAAACGAATCGCTGGGGGCGTGCGCGAGAATCGGCCGACCGGAAATCAGGTACTCGATGGTGCGGGTAGGGAAGATCGTCTGATACTCGACCCGGGACAGCACGCCGGAGAACCCGTGGGCCAAGAGCAGGACATCGGCCTCGCGCAACCGATCGACGACCTCGTCCCGCGAGACCGTGTCGTACCGGGTGCCGTCGCGCACAACGCCCACTGATCTGAGATACTCCAGGGCGGTACCCGAAAGCACGGTGAGCTGGGCGCCACCGTCCTGCGCAACAGCTGCGACCGTCCTCTGCGCCGCGTCGAGACAGGATGCGTTGATGTTGCCGCAGAGGGTGACGCGTAGCGGCCGTCTTGGTGGCGGCGGCGGCTCGTACTCCGGAATATCCTCGTTGAACGAGTGCACCAGCGGGGAGCAGGCGAGTCCGGGATATGACCGACGGTACAACTCCGCCATGCCTTCGCTCATCACGAAGACGTGGGCGGCGTGGTCGAACACCGCGGGCTGTAACCATTGCGCAAAGCGTCGGGCTGACCCGGCACGGTTCTCGAGGTATGTGTTGTGGAGGTACGGATAGAGGCGGGCACCGGTCCAGCGGGCGGTGAGGTAGGCCGCCAGCAGGTACTCCTCCTTGGGGAACACAGCGAGCACGGCGGTCGCGCGGAGCTTCCGTGCCTGTACGAGGCAGTGCAGCAAGAGCAGCGGGAACTGCAGCCGCCTCCACCAGCGTCCGCCGCGGCGATGCT
>JBDHDN010000523.1:0-4202 GCA_039591485.1 Gemmatimonadota bacterium | reverse complement strand
CGCCGGGACGCTGCTCCTTCCGGGCACGGCCGCTCCGCGCAATCCCAAGGTGCTGCGGGGGGCGATGGGGGCCACCTTCCGACTGCCGGTCGTGCCGCTCACCGAGGAGGAGTTGGGTGCGTGGGCGCGGCGTGAACGCGTCGACCTGTGGGCCGCGGACATGGAAGGGGTCGCGCTCGGTCGTGCCGGGCGCCCGGCACGCGTCGCCGTGGTCGTCGGCAACGAAGGGGCGGGTGTGCGCCCGTCCGTCATGAGCCTGGCACGGCAGCGGATCGCGATCCCTCTCACGCGCGGCGCGGAATCGCTCAATGTCGCCGTCGCTGCCGGGATCCTGCTGTACGAGGTACTCCATGCCCGTTGAGGGAATCTCCGTTGCGATGGCCGCGGTGCTCGGTGCAGCCGTGGGCAGCTTTCTCAACGTCTGCATTCTGCGACTCCCACGGGACGAGTCGCTGCTGTATCCGAGGTCCCGCTGTCCGTCCTGCGGCTATCAGTTGGCCTGGTTCGACAACGTTCCCGTGGTATCGTGGCTCGTGCTCGGCGGACGGTGCCGGCGCTGCCGCACGCCGATCTCGCTCCAGTACCCCCTCATCGAGCTGCTCGTCAGCCTGATCTGGGCGGCCGCATTCTGGTACTACGGGCTCGATCTCACCGCACTCGCGGCGGCGCTGCTCGGGACCATCCTGCTCGGAGTCGGCATCACCGACGCACGCCACTACCTCATCCCCGACGAGTATACCCTGGGAGGACTCGTCCTCGGGCTCCTGCTGGCGCTTCGCGGCGGCCTGCCCGGGCTGTGGAGCGCGCTGCTCGGGGCTGGTGTCGGATTCGGCATCCTCTGGTTCGTTGCCTGGGCGGGCTCGCGAGTGCTCGGCAAGGAGGCCATGGGGGGCGGCGACATCAAAATGATGGCCATGGTCGGCGCGTTCGTCGGCTGGAAGGGCGTGCTCCTCACCATCTTTGGCGGATCGTTGCTGGGGACGCTCATCTTCATCCCGCTCAACATCCGTCGGAAGGCACTCGTCCCGTTCGGTGTCTTTCTGGCGGCGGCCGCCGCGATCGTCTTCGTCTTCGGGGACCGCATTCTCGCCTGGTACCTGTCCCTCGTCACCTGATCGCGCCCCGGACAGGCCCGTGTCAACCTTTTGCCCATCCCGGCCATCCAATGCTGTGGAATCAGGGAGGGCGTTCTGGGAGCCATCGCCATGAGCCTGACCCGGGACGTCGATTCCCGGACTGACTTGGACGACGTCCGTCGGGCGGCCGGCGGAGACACCGCAGCGTTCGAGCGGCTGCGGACGATGCCACGCAGGAGATCTTCATCCGGGCTTGGAACAAGCTCGACACGTTTCGCGGCGACGCGGCGTTCGGGACATGGCTCCACCGGCTCGGCATCAATCTCCTGCTCGGCTGGCGGACGTCGCGTGGCCGGGACCGGGAGCGCCTCAGACAGGACGAGGTCGCGCTCGACACCGCCCCGGCACGGCGTCCAGATACGGCGCTGCGGCTCGACTTCGAGTCGGCGATCGGCCGCCTGCCCGACGGGGCCCGTGAGGTGTTCGTGCTCCACGATATCGAGGGCTTCAAGCATCGGGAGATCGCGCGCATGCTGGGGGTCACCGAGGGAACGACGAAGGCGCAGTTGCACCGGGCGCGCATGGCCCTGCGGCAGTATCTGGAGCGGTAGGAGGGATCGATGACCGATCCGTGGACGGACCGGCTCTCCGAGCTGGTCGACGGTGACCTCGACGCGGCCACGGCGGCCGCCGCCGAGGCGCACCTCACGGAGTGTGCAGCGTGCGCGGGGATCGTGGCGGATCTCCGTGCGGTCGCTCGCCGTGCGCAGGAGCTGCGCGACCGTGAGCCGGTGCGGGATCTGTGGCCGGGCATCGCGGCACGCGTGGAGCGGCACGACGCCGTCACCTCGCTGTCCCGATGGAAGCGACTGCGCAAGCGCCGTGTCGTATTCTCGGTGCCGCAGCTGGCTGCCGCCGGTGTCGCGTTGCTGGCGGTGTCGGCGGGCACCGTCTGGCTCGCGATCGGTGGAGGCGGAGCGCCGTCTCCCGTTCCGGGAACGGCGCCGGCAGTGGTGGTCTCGGCTCCGCCGAGCCTCACACTGGCTGGATACGAGCCGGCCGTCCGCGAGCTGGAGCTGGTGCTCGCCGAGCATCGAGACCGTCTCGACACCGCGACCGTGCGAGTGATCGAAGCGAGCCTGGCAACGATCGACAGGGCGATCGCGGAAGCGGCGGCCGCGTTGGAGGAGGACCCGGCCAATCCCTATCTCACGGGGCATCTGGCGACCGCAATGCGGCGCAAGCTGGACGTGCTTCAGCAGGCTGCCGCGCTAGCTGCGACGTCGAGTTGACCCGAGCGACGAAGGGGAGGATGAAGCGATGCTGACGACAGTGATGCTGGTGGCGCTCGCGGCGCTCCCCGGGGCACAGCAGATCGATACGATCCTGCCCGCGCCCAGCGGGACGGAGCTGCGCGTCAATCTGATGCAGGGCGACGTGACCGTCCGCGGCTGGGACCGGCGCGAGGTGCGCGTGCAGTCGGCCCACGGCGGCCTCGAAGTGCGTGCCACCAACGGCACGATCAAGGTGGGGACGGACATTCTGCGCGGAGGTGGGCACGTGCAGTCGGTTACGCTGAGCGTCCCTCGTGACATGGCGGTCGAGCTGAGCGGGACCACGCTGTCCGCCGATCTCGCAGACCTCGATGGCGAGGTGAGCGTCTCGACGACCCACGGCGGGATCCGGCTCGCGGGAGGCAGCGCGTACATCCGGCTGCACTCGCTGCAGGGTGACGTCCACATACGAGGTGCCCGGGGCCGCATCGATGCGGAGACCAATCAGGGTGACGTCAGCGTCTCCGCCAGTTCCGGTCCGATCAGGGCGCACAGCCTGAATGGGACGGTGACGCTGGAGCACGTCGTCTCGGACGCGGTCGATGCGTACTCACTCAACGGGGACATCGTGTACGAGGGCAGTCTCGAGGCGGGTGGTACCTACTCGCTGTCGACGCACGCCGGCGACGTCGTCGTCAAGGTGCCCGTCGACGCCGGCGTGGCGATCTCGGCGTCGACGTTTGGTGGTGCCTTCGAGACCGCCTTCCCCGTGACCTTGCAGAAGGCCGAGAGCGGCGGACGGACAGTCACGCTGTCGCTCGGTGACGGCGGCGCTCGGATGGAGCTTCAATCCTTTGGTGGAACGATCCGACTCGAGCGGCCCTAGCCGCTCCACACGACACAGGAGAATGAGACCATGAAACACTTCCCCATTCTGGTGGCGGCCGCGATGATCGGAGCCGGTGCGGCGACCCCGGTGCCGTCGATCGGCGCGCCCCAAGATTTCAGCTGGTCCGGTCGTGTCGACGCCGGCGACGCCGTCGAGATCAAGGGCATCAACGGCGAGATCCGGGCCATGGCCGCAAGCGGCTCGCAGGTCGAGGTCACCGCCGTGAAGCGCGGGGGCAGCAGAGGTGATGTGGAGGACGTGACGATCGAAGTGGTCGAGCACGCCGGTGGTGTCACCGTCTGTGCCGTGTACCCCGGTGAGGAAGGGGAGCGGCCCAACGAGTGCGCACCCGGACATGAGGGCCGCATGAACGTGCACGACAACGACACCAAGGTCGAATTCACGGTCCGCGTGCCGTCCGGTGTGAACCTCGTTGCCACGACGGTGAACGGTGACGTATCGGCGGACCGGATCGGCGGGAACGTGCACGCCACGACGGTGAACGGCGACATCGACGTCGCCGCAGCGGGCTACGTGAAGGCGTCTACCGTCAACGGCGGCATCGAGGCGTCGCTGGGGAGCGGGAACTGGGAGGGCGACCTCGAGTTCTCGACCGTGAACGGCAGCGTCGAGCTCACTCTCCCCGAGGGCATCGGCGCGACCGTGTCGGCCAGCACCGTCAACGGGAGCTTCGACACCGACTTCCCGCTCACCGTCCAGGGGCGGTTCGGTCCCAAGCAGGTGTCGGGAACGATCGGGTCCGGTGGGCGGCAGCTGCATGTCAGCACCGTGAACGGGAGTGTCAGTCTGCGCCGCGGAGGTTGAGCGCGCATTCCGCAGCCAGCGAGCGGGGGCCGCCGGCACATGCCGGGGGCCCCCGCGGCCGTTCCGGTCTCCGGCGAACCTTTGTCCGACTCGGGGTTATTCTTCACCCGCACACGATGACGCGTCGGAGGGCCGATG
>JBDHDN010000522.1:0-4803 GCA_039591485.1 Gemmatimonadota bacterium | reverse complement strand
GCTTGAGGTTGCCGATCAGTTCGCCCATCGCCGGCGACCCGAGCACCTCCGGAGCCAGCGCGGTGCGCGTACCGCAGGGGATGAAGTCGAGCCCCGGGTAGTCCGTCGTGCGAAGCGGGGCCACGAAGCGCGAGGCGGCGGAGGCCAAGCTCGACATGGTGGAGCGATTGCCGATCCGGATCCTCGGCGCTGTCGTGAACGCGGTCAAGCACGGCGAAAGCGGGTACTCGTACGGCTACTACATGCCCGGCTACGACTACGAGGAAGAGGACGAGGACGACTCGGCCGAAGTTGCCGCGCGTCTGATTCGTGGGCAGCCGCGGGCAGACAAGCTCAAGAGGGGGTGAACGGCCTCCGGCACCGGCGTCGACTAGTTATCGCGACAGGGCAGCTCGAGCGTGAAGTAGAAGCGCGTACCCCACGACTCCTCGGTCTCGAACTCCAGGTCGGAACCCATCGCGCGCACGAGCCGGCGGCACAGCGCCAGCCCGAGGCCCGTGCCGGAGAAGGCCGTACGGCCCGGTTCGGGGCCGGGCCTGAACGGCATGAACAGTGTCTCCCGCGCGTGAAGCGGAATGCCGCGGCCGGAGTCCCGCACCGAGAACTCCACGCCCCGCTCCGATGTCTCGGCCGCCACGATCTCCACGAAGCCCTCTTCCGTGAATTTGATCGCATTGCTGGTGAGGTTGAGCAGCACCCGGGAGAGTGCTTGCGGGGGACCCACGCGGTTGCCGTTCTTCGGCGATCGCAGCCGTATCGCCAGTCCCTTCTCTTCGGCCATCGGGCGCACGATGTCCGCGACCGACTCCAGCATTTCGGGGACCGAAAAGGGGGCTACCTGATCGTCAGTCAGTCGACTTCCCCCGCGGGCCATCTCCATCACGTTGCTGGCCAGCGTGCTCAAACCGAGGGCAGCGGAGTAGACCAGACCGAGCTGCCGGTGCTGCAGGTCGGTGACGCTGCCGCTCTGGCCCCGCTGCAGCATCTCGGCGAGGAACAGGATGGAGGTGAGGGGTGAGCGGAGGTCGTGCGCCACCTCGACGACCAGCTCCAGTCCGTGCGAGCCGCTGAGCTTCTCGGCGAATCCATCCTCGACGCGGAGAGCGCGGCCGCGGCTCGACTCGCTCAGTGCCAGCGACACCTCCTCGAACGCATGCAGGATCTCCACGATCTCCGCCGCATCCGGCAGCACATCCGTCTCCTGCCACTCCGCCACGACCATGGCACGGAGCTCGGACAGGAGCAGGTGTCCCAGGCCCGGTCGGCCGGTTGGAGCGACCACCGCGGGTGACACGCCCCTGCGCGCTGCCGCGATCGCATCGCTGAGGAGCCGGAGGTTCGATGAGACGTGGGGCTGAAACGTGCCCTGCTCGCGATGCATCTGCGCAATGCGACGCGCCGCCGCCCTGAACAAGGGTGGCGAAATCCCCTCTAGCGGATCGTCGTGCGACGTGTTCGGTATCGCGTCCACTCGCTTCATCTACCGACCCGGGAAAGGGAGTCGCAGATTGGAGCCGTGCAGTCCTGCCGGGCCGGACCGGATTCCGTCACACAGTTTGGCGCTGCCCCTGGCGCGACGCAAGTGCGCGTGGGAGCTCGTTATGCCGATTCCTCGACGACGCCGTTACCGCGCTCGAATCCATGCTTCTGCATCAGGCGGTACAGCGTGGTCCGGTCGACGCCCGCCATCCGGGCGGCCTTCGACATGTTGCCGTCGGCCCGATCGACGACCGAAATCAGGTAGGCGCGCTCGAACTCGGCGATGACCTGCTCCCGGGCTTCGTGGTACGGACCGTCCGCCACCGAGAACTGGGGAGTGATGCGTGCCCCAGAGCCGACGGCCGAGCCCGACTCGACGATGAAGGGGAGGTCGTCAGACCGGATGACTCCGCCCTGCAGCTCCCGCACGTTGCCCTTCCACCGGTGGGCCCGCAACGCGTCGAGCGCGGATTGACCGAGACGAGGAATGGCCTGGCCCGCGTCGCGGTGCCGACCCCAGTAGTGGCGCAGGAAATAGTCGGCCAGGATCGGAATGTCGTCCTGCCGCTCCCGGAGCGATGGGATCGTGATGGGCACTACGCGGAGGCGATAATACAGATCCTCTCGCAAGAGGCCCTCGTCCGTGGCCTCCTCCGGATCCCGGTTGGTTGCCGCGATGAAACGGACGTTCACGATGGCATCGACGGTCTCGCTACCGACCCGGCGCACGACGCCGTCCTGGATGACGCGCAGCAGCTTCGCCTGGATCGGGGTGGACATCTCCGTGACCTCATCGAGGAACATCGTCCCGCCGTTCGACGCCTCGAGCAGTCCCGCCTTGTCGCGCACCGCACCCGTAAAGGCGCCCTTGCGGTGGCCGAACATCTCGGATTCCAGGAGTGCCTCCGGCAGGGCGGCACAGTTGATGGCGACCAAGGTGCGGCTGCTGCGGCGGCTGTGGTTGTGGATGAACTGCGCGAAGAGCTCCTTGCCGGTCCCGCTCTCGCCGTTGATGAACACCGAAGCATCGGTTCGCGCGACCTTGCGGGCAAGCTCGATCGCGCGCTGGAACGGCGGCGCCGAGCCAAGCACCACGGTCTGATCGCTGTGCCCGTGCTCCCGCGCCGTCGCCTGATTCAGCTCGCTGGTCTCGCGTGCCACGAGCACGGCATGCGCGGCCCGCCCCACGAGGATCTGGAGCTGGGTGGCGTTGAACGGCTTGGTCAGGTAGTCCCACGCGCCGGCCCTGAGCGCCTCGATGCTCGACTGGACGCTGGGATTGCCGGTCATGATGATGGCCACGGTCTCCGCGCTCGCCTGGAGACACGTGCGCAGCAGCTCCAGGCCCGGGACGTCTCCCATGTAGAGATCGATCAGGACGATGTCGAATGGTCGCCGCCCGAGCAGCGCAAGGGCCTCGTCGCCACGACCGCAGACCTCGACGGAGTACCCCTCGCTCTCGAGGAACGTCCGACAGCTCTCGCGTAGTGTCCGCTCGTCGTCGATGACCAGGATGCTGATCGACTGCTTGTCGCCCGGAGATAGCTCGACGAGGGTGGACACATCGCTGCCATTCGAATCGCCGACTCGACCAGGAACTGTCATCGTTCGCGCACCTTCAAGAGATTCGTCCATGCCACGGCCTGTCTTACGGCGGGGACAATGCAGAGATCGGGCCGCACTGGCGAGCGACCGGAGGCAGGATCAGCGGCTCGGCAGGCGTCTCATGTGGTGTGCAAGCCGCAGTGCATTGATGAATATTGCCAGGGTGATGCGTGGCTGCAACACATGCAGCCAGACAGCTGTGGACCGTATTGGGGAGATGCCGGCCCGACGGGGCTCAGTGGATCCGTCCGCCTTCGTCAAAGGGGACGAGCCACGGACCGCCGTTCGCGCGGGCCTTGCGAAGCGCCATGGTGGCCCGGATCAGTAGCTCCTTTGCCGCCGCGGGGAACTCCCGCACGTTTTCGACGGCGTCGAATCCTGCCCGGATATCGGTTCCGCCAGGGACGGGGCCGGTCGTGCGGATGGCTTCGGCGAGCCGCTCGGCGAGCCGCTGGGCGCCGAACCCGTCGGTGCTGGGTGCGAGCACCGCGACCTCGGTCTTGCCGAGCCGCCCGATGACATCCGAGATGCGCCCGCTGCGACGCAAGGCCGCCACCATGTCCCGCACGTCGGCCGGCTCGGCGTCTTCGCCCGCCTTTGGGGAGAAGACCACGCACGCGAGCGCTTCATGCGTCCGATAGGCCCATGAGGCGAGTTCCCGGGATCGCTGCTCGAGTCCACTCAGGTTGTACAGGCCCGTGAGGGGATCGACGAGCCCCTCGTCGCGCAGCCGGTCGGCGGCGAGCTTGGCTTGCACGAAGGCGTCGAGCTTCAGCACCAGTTCCTCCGTGTCGACGGGATATGCCACGATGTCCCATACGCCGGCCCGCGCCGCGTCGAGCCGCTGGGTCCGTGTTGGGCGGTCCGGACACGTGAGGAGGATAGGGGTTGCCGCACCGATCTCGGGCAGTTCCCGGAGGCTTCGGCACAGCGAGATTCCGTCAGCGTCAGGAAGCTGGATGCTCACGAAGATGGCATCCGGAATGTGGGTGAGCGCCCGCTGCCGCCCCTGGGCGGCCGTGTATGCGCGTGTGACCGCAAAACCATCCGGGGCGAGCACACTCTCGAGCGATCGGCTCGACCACTCCTGATCATCGATGATGAGTACGATCGGGGCGCGCGACCGCTGATGCTCGGATGTCATAGTCGCCGGAAGGTAAGGGTCAGGCCGGCTCAGGCTAGGGTGCACGTGCCTCCCCCCTGAGCAGTACGACCCTCCTTGTAGCAGGGTCCGTGCCCCTGGGATCGCAATCCTCAAAGAACGGCGACCAGGGCGGATTCCCAGCGATCCCGCGGGTTCCGTCTGGGTGCGGGGAGGTGTTCGATGCGGATTGCCGACGGCACCGAGCCGTCTCCTGGCGCAAGTACGCAACGGGGCATCGGCGGCCGTCACCGGACAACCGGGCGGCGCATGTCCGTAATCCGTTGCACGGCAATGGATTGGCGGGACTCATGGGTGCGGCGGTACGCGCGTGGTCCCAAAGTTGTTGTAGCAGGGGGGGGCCGGGCGCCGGCTCCCCCCAGGTGGGGGCATCCGGCGCTCGAAACAGTTCCGCACCGATCGGTTATGTGGTAAGCAAATGGAGGAGTTCTCGCGTGTACTGTCGTCGTTGTGCAACCGAGCGCAGCCGGGATAGGGGAGGTCGGCGCGGCCGCCGATCGGCGCGGCCCGTGCTCCCGGTCGATGAACACTCGATCCGCGTTCTGCTGTGCGAGCAG
>JBDHDN010000521.1:0-2911 GCA_039591485.1 Gemmatimonadota bacterium | reverse complement strand
TGCGGAACAGCGCGTCCAGGTTGAACGCCACCCGCGGCAGGTAGCCGAAGTCCTCCAGCAGCGTGAACAGCGGGAAGAAGATCGCCATGGGCGGGAGCATGACACTGACAACCCAGGCCGTGGCCAGGTACACACCGTCGAACAGAAAGCCGTTGAGCCACGCCGGCGTGCCGACAGTCGCCCCGAACGCGGTGAGTACGGGGTGGAGCTGATCGAGCAAGAGCCAGGCGAGGAACTGCGACGGGTAGTTCGCGCCCGCGATCGTGAGCCAGAAGACGACCGTGAGCACGAGCAGCATCATGGGAAACCCGAGCCACCGACTGGTGAGCAACCGGTCGAGCGTGCGGTCCAGATTGAACTTCGCGCGCGCGATGCCACGGACCTGACTCGCCTCGGTGATACGGCGCGCCTCGGCGTACAGGCTCTCGGTGAGCCGGTCGTGGAACTCGCTCGGGAGCGTCCAGCGGAGCCGAGAGGCCGTTTCCAGGATCTCCCGAGGGTCGCTCGCCGCGGCGACGCCCCCGTCGGGGTCGGCCTCCCCCATCGTGCCCTCGGCCAGCGCGCCGAGTTCGCCCGCCCGCACGGCCGCCTCCACGCGCTCGTCGGCGTTCAGCAGCCGCATTGCGACCCAGCGGGCGTTCGGCAGCTCCGGATGGGCGCGGCGGATCGGCTGCACCAGCGCGTTCACGGCGGCACTCACCTCCGGGGGATGGTTCCGTATCTGGAACGGTGTCGCCTTAATCGCCCCGGTCGCGACCCCGTGGATTGCCTCCAACAGCTCGGGAATGCCGTCGCCGCGGCGCGCCACCGTAGGGACCACCGGCACGCCGAGCTCCCGCTCGAGTCGCGGCACATCGAACCCGACGCCATGCCGGCGGGCCTCGTCCATCAGGTTGAGGCACACGACCACTCGGTCGGTGATCTCGCGGATCTGCAGGACCAGATTGAGATTGCGCTCGAGCCGAGTGGCGTCCACCACCACCACGGTCACGTCAGGCTGGCCGAACAGCACGAAATCGCGTGCGACCTCCTCGTCGGCGCTCCCCGCCTGCAGGCTGTACGTCCCCGGCAGGTCGACCAGCTTGACGCGCGTCCCCTCCAGCGTTAATCCGCCCTCGGCCCGCGCCACGGTCTTGCCCGGCCAGTTCCCGGTGTGCTGCCGCAACCCGGTGAGCGCGTTGAACACCGTGCTCTTCCCCGTATTGGGGTTCCCCGCCAACGCGACGAGGTGGTCCCAGCGATCCAGCTGAATCCCCAGCTGCACCAGACGCTGCTCGCGGTGCGCGGCACACCCGGCGCATCCGGCGGTGGTACCGGCGGTCATCTCAGCTCGCCTCCACGGGCGCGGCCGTGCGGTCGACCCGCACCAGGTCGGCCTGGTCCTTCCGCAGGGCGATCAACGCCCCTCGCACGCGGTACGCCACTGGATCCTTGAACGCACCCTGCAGCTCGACTGTCACCACCGTGCCCGGTACGAGCCCCAGATCGAGCAGGCGACGCCGCTGGGGTCCCTGGCACAGGGGGGCGATGCCGAGCACCGTCGCCGACTCACCCTGCTCCAACGCACTCAGGGCCTCGAACGGTCCGGCACTCTGCTCGGCACCCCGCGGCAGCACAACGGTCACGTTCATTGCCATCACCGGCTCGATCGTGCGCTCCTCGCCGTCGGCCGTGAATCCGATGCGCTCGCGCGTCGCCTCGAGCACCTCCACCTGCGCGCCGGGCGCGAGTCCTAGCCCGACCAGCTGCTCGTAGACCTCGCGCGGCTCATCCTCGAGGTGCACGACCGAGGCGCTCTGACCCGGCACGAGCGCCGAGAGCGCTACGCCGGCGTGGGGTGGGACTTCGCCGGCCGCGGTGGGGATCGGGTCGCCGTGGGGGTCGTAGCGGGGATGGCCCATCGACGAGGCGAGCTGCTCCACGGCGTCCGGGCTGAGCGTGTGCTCCCGGTACTCGGCTTCCTCATGCCAGGCACCGGCCGGAACGCCCGTGCGGTCAGCGAGGTAGCGCTCCCACAGGCGGTGGCTGCGCAGGACCCTGAGTGCTTCGGCCCGGCCAGCGTCGGTCAGGACGAGGTGGTCACGCTCCGTATGCACGAGCCCGAGTGCCTCGAGGCGCGCGACCAGCTGCATGGTGCGGATACCCTTGAGGTGCAGCGTTCCCGCCAGGCTCTCGATCGTGCTGGGCCGCTGTGCGTACTCGGCGTCGTACATGCGCTTGAGGGCATCCTCGAGGCGTGCCCGTTCGGTGAGTCGCGCGAGCCGCAACAGCCGCGCTACCATGCCCCGCCGAGGCCAGACGACGACTGCCACGACGAGGGCGAGCACCGCGAACACGACCAGCGCAAGCACCGGGTTGCCCACATCTGCACCGCTCATCGCAAACCCTCCACAGGCTGCACACGGAAACCGTCGACCGCATGCAAGCTAACGCTCCATGCGCTGGATACCGCACCACGGACCGACAGTTCCCCATCGTACCCCGCGCGTGGAGTCCCCACCGCTTCTCGTCGGCACTCCACCGGATACGCGCGGGATCCTTCCTGGTCCTTCGCTGCTGCGGGAGTGGGCACACCGTGGCGCCGTCGCACACGCAATCGCAGGCGCCGCCGGACAGGCGGGCGCACGTCACCCGTGCGAGGGCTGGCGTCCGATTCGTATCGTCCTACGGCCCTACCATCCTTCAGAATCTCGGCGCCTGTGGCCCCTTCTCGTAGATGAACTCGTAGTAGTCCCGCATCTTCAGCTCCGACGCCGCTTCGTCGTCGACGATAACGGTGGCGTCGCGATGGAGCTGCAGCGCGCTCGCGGTCACCATGCTCGTGACCGGCCCCTCGACCGCCTGCGCCACCGCCCAGGCCTTCGCCTCCCCGCTCGCCACGAGCACCAGCTGCCGGGCGTCGAGAATGGTG
>JBDHDN010000520.1:0-2911 GCA_039591485.1 Gemmatimonadota bacterium | reverse complement strand
CCGCCTGCAAGTGGATTTCCGGCGGCATCTCCGAGCCCAGCCACGCCAGCATCCGTTGTCCGCGTCAACACGAGATGGCGCATACGGGAATAGTCCGGCTGGTTGTCGGCACCGGGCTCGACGAGGGAGAGCAGCAGCTCTGCGTCCTGGAGTTGCGCCTCGAAGTAGACACCGCCGCTCTGATCGTAGATCGCACCCACCGCGATTCCCTCTTCGAGCATGCCCTCGATGGTGTACATCGTCCCGGCACCGTGCATCGTTCCCGCGATCACGCCCTGCGCATCTTGGGTCAGCGTGACCGTCACGACTCCGCCCTGCGCGTCCCGCATCGTCCACGTGCCGCTGTACTGCGCAGCGAGCGACGTGCTCGCTACCGCTAGCAACACCGGCACGAGGGCAGAGAGCATCCGTCGGGTAGGCATCGTGCCACCTCCAAGCATCGTCCTAGGCGGTGGCCGCGCTCCGACCGGCCGCGGCGGCGTCGGAGTGGCGTGGGAGGAGGCGTCTCCCCGATGTCGACGAGCGCCGGTCGCGGCGCAGCTGAGATAGTGCCAACTTCAGCCTGGAGTGAGGACGGCGCAAGCTCGGGTCCTGTTGGTCGGTAGACTCTGCGGCTACTTTCCCGCGCATGCGCCTTCGGATGATCGCCATCGCGGTGGGTGCGGTCGCGCTGGGCTGCAGCGTGACCGCGCAGCGGGAAACCGTCACCACGAGGCTCGAGCTCACGTTCATCGATGTTGGGCAAGGGGACGCCGTGCTGATCCGGTCCCCAGAGGGGAAGACGGCACTCGTCGATGCCGGTCCTGGCGACATCACGGCGGATCTGCATCGGCTCGGCGTGGACACGATCGACCTGGCCGTCGCGACTCATGCCCACGCCGACCATATCGGTGGCATGGAAGAGGTCCTCGATCGGTTCCCTGTCCGCTACTACCTCGACAACGGCATGCCGCACACGACGGCCACGTACCGTCGTGTGATGGAGCGGGTGCAGGAGCGCGGGATCACCTACCTCCGCGCGGAGCCGCGCGTGCTGCGTCTGGGATCTGCAACGATCCGCGTTCTCCCGCTCGATCCGGAAGCGGACGAGCAGAACGACCGGTCGGTCGGGCTAGTCGTGGAGCTCGGATTCTTTCGAGCGCTGCTCACCGGCGACTCGGAGACTGGTGCGCTCGCACATTTCCTGCTGACTGGCGTGCCGGCGGTGACCGTCCTAAAAGCGGCACACCACGGCAGCAGAAACGGAGTGACACCGGCGTGGCTCGCAGCCACCAAGCCACGCGTCGTGGTGATCTCCTGTGGTCGGGACAATCCGTACGGACACCCGCACGCGTGGGCCTTGCGGTATTATGAAGGTGCTGGCGCCGAGGTCTATCGCACCGATCGGGATGGAACCGTCACCATTCGCGCCGACGGCAAGGGGGCATATGAGGTCCTCACCACCACCGCCCACTGAGCGCTTCTACGCTATCGACCGCGTGGAGCAGCACGTCGCCATTCTGGTCGACGACGAAGGCCGATCAGCCTCCGTCCCCGTCAACCGGCTCCCTTCCGGCACCGCCGAGGGCGTGGTCCTGCGGATCCCCTTCGAGACGAACGTGCCCAACTGGTCCCGCGCCGTCATCGACCCGGCGGAAACGCAGCGGCGCCGCGACTCCGCGCAGCAGATCCTGGACGAGGTAAGTCAGCGGGATCCCGGAGGGGACATCGAGCTGTAGCGCCGCCCCTCACCGCCCCCGATACTCGCACCCCGACGTGCACGTCTCGCGCACGATGATTCGCGCCAGCCCGGGAAGCGCCGGCTGGAGTCGGTCCCAGATCCAGCGTGCGAGCACCTCGCTGGTCGGATTGTCGAGGCCGTCGATGTCGTTCAGGTAGCGGTGGTCCAGCGCATCGTGGATCGGCTTGAACGCCTGCTTGATATCGGCGAAATCGACTACCCAGCCGGATTCCTCGCCTACCAGCCCCTCGACGTGCACGGCGACGCGGAACGAATGGCCGTGCAGCCTGGCGCACTTGTGCCCCTCCGGGACGTTTGGCAGCCGATGCGCCGCTTCGAACCTGAACTCGCGGAAGACCTCCATCACGCCCCTATGGGAGTCCCAGCAGTTTGTGGGTTTGCAGACTGAGCCGCCACCGCGGATGGTCGAGGCAGTAGCGGATCGCGAGATCCGTGTTCGGCTCGAGATCCGGTCCGTCCATCGGCTGAAGGTAGAACCAGGTGAAGGCGAGCGATTCGAGGTCGGTCGGGTCGATGCCTTCCTGGGGCACGACGAGCTTCAACTCGTCGCCACTCGTCTGCACCAGCGATGCGCCGGCTTTTGGGCTCACGCACAACCAGTCGATGCCCTTTGGTGCCGCGACCGTCCCGTTGGTCTCCACCGCGACCACGAAGCCCTCGGCGTGGAGTGCGTCTAGGAGCACGGCGTCGAGCTGGAGCAGCGGCTCCCCTCCCGTGCAGACGACATAGCGCACCTCCGTCACGTCGGCTGGCCAGGTAGCCGTGACGGCCGACGCAAGGGTTGTCGCGCTCTCGTAGTGACCGCCACCCGGACCGTCGAGCCCCACAAAATCGGTGTCACAGAAGCGGCAGACTGCGCTCGCGCGGTCGTCCTCGCGCCCCGACCACAGGTTGCAGCCGGCGAATCGGAGAAACACGGCCGGGCGGCCGGTCTGGTGTCCCTCGCCCTGCAGCGTGGCGTAGAGCTCTTTCACACGGTAGCTCACGGCCGCACCGCACCGGCTCGATAACGGATCGGGTCCGAGATACCTGCGTCAGCGAACCCGCGCAGTCGAAGCCGGCAGGCGTCGCACTGCCCGCACGCCACACCATCACGATCCGGATCGTAGCAGCTCACCGTGAGCGCGTAGTCCACCCCCAATTCAAGTCCACGGCGAATGATCTCCGCCT
>JBDHDN010000519.1:0-2915 GCA_039591485.1 Gemmatimonadota bacterium | reverse complement strand
CTGCGGTGCCCGGCATGCGCGCACGCAACTGGGGACGAGTATTGTGTCTGACGAGCGTGGCCGCCAAACAGCCCCTCGGTGACCTCGTCCTGTCGACGACGGCCCGGGCCGGCGTGCTAGGGTTTGCCAAGTGTCTCGCGGACGAGATCGCGGCCGACGGCGTCACGGTGGACGTACTGTGTCCCGGGTATATGCAGACCCAGCGATCAATCGAATTGATGGAGCTGCGTGCGGAGGAAACGGGCGAAACCACCGAAGCCGTAACCGAACGACTCACCGCGGCTATCCCGGCTCGTCGCATGGGTGCGCCGGCAGAGCTTGGTGCTGTGGCCGCATTCCTGGCTTCCGAGAACGCGGCATATGTGACCGGCACGGCCCTGCAGGTCGACGGCGGGCTCATCCGGAGCATCATCTAGCAGCATCACTACATGGAGCAGCCAATGAAGCACGCGAGGATCCGCCTCGCCCGTCTTGCTGTCCTCCGCAGCGCCGGTGTGGCCGGCGTCCTGACGGCCACGTGGATCGTTCCCCCGTCCACCGTTGAGGCGCAGGAGACGCCGAAAGCGATTCCGGCGCCGCACGAGGTTCTCGGCATTCCCGTTGGTACGGATTCCGTGCTTGCCGACTGGGGGCAAATCGGACGCTACTTCTCCCGGCTTGCCTCGGCATCACCCGCGGTCCGACTCGACACCGTGGGCACCTCCACGCTCGGAAGGCCGCTGCTGCTCGTCACGATCACGCACCCCGAGCACCAGCGGCGGCTCGAGGAGATCCGATCTGGTCAGGCATCGCTCGCGGATCCTCGTCGGCTCGATCCGACGGTAGAGGACTCGCTCGTGGCAGTGCAGCCCGCCGTGGTCTTCATCAACAACAACATTCACTCCACCGAGATCGCCTCAAGCCAGTTCTCCATGCTGCTGGCCCATCGGCTCGCCGCTCACCCCTCGTATCGTGAACTGCTGCGTGACCTCGTCGTCCTCATGACACCCTCGGCCAACCCCGACGGGCTCGATACGGTCGTCGCATGGTATCGAGCGCACAAAGGAACCGCGTTCGAGGCCGGACCACTGCCGTGGCTCTACCACCCGTATGTCGGGCACGACAACAATCGCGACTGGTTCATGCTCACGCAGGTCGAGTCGAGAGCCCTCGCGCGGGTGCTCTATCGCGAGTGGTTTCCCGAAGTCGTGTGGGACGTCCACCAGATGGGAGGATCCGGCGCTCGCATGTTCCTTCCCCCTTTTGCGGATCCGGTGAATCCCAACATCAATCCCGCAGTCGTTTCCGGCACTAATCTGGTCGGGTCCGCCATGGCAACGGCCCTGTACGACGCTGGCAAGACCGGCATCGTCCACCGCAGCCGGTTCGACCTGTGGTGGCACGGGGGATTCCGCACCGTTCCCGCTCGACACAACATGATCGGCATCCTCTCCGAGGCAGCGAGCGCACGCCTCGCATCACCCGTCGAGCTGCGTCCCGCGGACCTGCGCGAAGCAGAGGCTGGCAGCATGTACCCCGAGCCCTGGCCGGGGGGGCGCTGGGGCATCCCGGAGATCATCGACTATGAGCTGATCGCGGCCGATGGCCTGCTCCGTCTCGTGGGCTCGCAGCGTGAGGCGTTCGTCCGGCGCTTCGTGACACTTGGGCGACAGGCCATTGCCGCTGGCGGGGCCGGAGAGCCGTACGCCTATGTACTCCCGGCGGAACAACGGGATCCCGGCGCCGTCGCCGCGCTCTCGCGTGCGCTGCTCGACGCAGGCATCGAGATTCACCGAGCCGTGCGGCCGTTCACGGCCCACGGCACGGCCTACGGGGAAGGCTCGCTCGTCATCCCGATGGCGCAGCCGTTCCGGGCCCACGTCAAGGATCTGCTCGAGGTGCAGCGCTATCCGGACCGGCGCGAGTACCCTGGCGGGCCACCAGTGCCGCCTTACGACGCTACGGGCTGGACCGTGTCCTGGCAGATGGGCATCACCATCCAGGCGATCCCCGGGCCGTTCACTGCCGAGCTCGAACCACTCGTCGAGCCGGCGATCGCGCCCGGCGCGGTGTTTGGCTCCGGTTCGCAATGGGTGCTCGCCAACCGATCGGCGGACGAGAGCCGGACGGTCGCCGCCGCCCTAGAGGCTGGCGCGAGAGCGTGGGTCACCGCGGAGCCTCTCACGCTCCATGACTCCGTCCTCCCCGCGGGCGCCGTCGTGCTCGAGCACCGGGGCGGCAGACTGGCGCAGCTCGTGCGGGACCATGCGCGCACCTTCGGCTTCGACGCCTGGGCAACCGAGGGACTGGAACCGCCCGAGCGGCGCACCTCCAATGCGATCCCGCGTATCGGCATCTACAAGCCGTGGACGGCCAGCATGGACGAGGGCTGGACCCGGTGGGTCCTGGAGCAGTTCGGCATCCCGTACCGGTCCGTCACCGACTCCGTACTTCGTGCCGGTGCACTCGCCGCATCGCTTGACGTCCTGCTCCTGCCGAGCCTCGGCACTCGCGCGATCGAACGGGGTATCGACTCCACCCGGATCCCGCCACGCTATGCCGGTGGGCTCGGAGACGAGGGGATAGCCGCCGTCGTCGAGTTCGTCCGTGGTGGAGGGACGTTGGTGGCGCTGGACGATGCGGCGGCGTTCGCCATCGAGCGCTTCCGGCTTCCGCTCACCGAGGGCATCGACCTTCCGTCGGAGGCCGATGGCGAGCGCTTCTATGCGCCGGGGTCGATTTTCGAGATCGCGCTCCAGACAGGCCACCCGATCACCTCAGGTATGGGCGAGCGCACCCACGTGTACTTCAGCCGTAGTACAGCCTTCGTGACGGATGGGGCGCCTCTGGTGCTTGGACGGTACGTCGACGACCCGCTCCGCTCGGGCTACGCCCTGCACCCGTCACGAATCGCCGGCAAGGCGGCATTGGTGACG
>JBDHDN010000518.1:0-2918 GCA_039591485.1 Gemmatimonadota bacterium | reverse complement strand
AGCTCACAAGATTCTGGCCTCGAGCCTCGCCCGGCGGCAGAGGCGGTAGAGAGCCACGAGGAGCGACCATGAGAAGGAATCGGCTCACGATCGGACTGGCAGGCCTGCTGTGCCGAAGTAGGAGGCGGAAGTGACGAACCTAGCCTGCTTCCACGCGCCCGGGCAGCACGCTCCGTGGCGACGTCGAACCCATAGGAGACACCGATGAGGCTCAAGACACTGTGGTTCGGCGCGCTCCTTGCTGGCGTGGCTCTGGCCGTTCCGGCGGCTAGGGCGCAGCAGCAGCCCAGCCCCGAGATGTTGAAGGCGAAGGCCTTCTTCGAGACGGCCGGCTTGCCCGGGGACCGCTGGATCGAAGGCGAGACGATGGTTCCCCATGTTCAGGCGGGCAAGCACTTCAACGCGACGATGCTCTACTACCCCGGCACCGAGGAGCTTCAACCCGACGAGGTCCGCGTCATCTTCATGGGCTCGAGCTACCTGCCCAACCGATCGCAGTCGGGTATGAGCATCCTCGTCGAGCTCGGCAACGGCGACCGCTTCGTCTTCGACCTCGGCATTGGCTCACTGCGCAACTACGTCGCCTTGAGCATTCCGTTCAACACGATCAACCACGTCTTCTTCAGCCACCTGCACATGGACCACATGAGCGACCTCCCATACTTCACCATGTTCCGGCCGATCCAGGGGGGTTGGACGCCGCTCCACATCTACGGCCCCAGCGGCGCCAAGCCGCAGTACGGAATCTCGCACCTCATCGACCGCATGATGGAGATGACCGCGTGGCACCAGGACAGCTTTAACTCGTGGCCCGTCGGAGATGGATACGACCCTGTCGTCCACGAGTTCGACTTCATGGACGAGGGCGGAGTCGCCTACGAGGCGGACGGCGTGAAGATCACGCACTGGCCGACCTCTCACACCAAAGACGGCGCCAGCAGCTACCGGCTGGACTGGAACGGGCGGAGCCTCTGCTACACGGGTGACAACCGACCCAACAGCCTCACGATCAAGTACTGCAAGGGCGTGGACATGCTGATCAGCGAGGCGCAAACGGCAACTGTCTCGGTGTCGGCACAGGTTCTCGGGATGCCCCCCGCGATGGCCGCCTACACGATCGACACGTCGCACACCCCGGCCTACGGGCTCGGGTACATCTGCAAGCAAGCGCAGCCCAAGGTCTGTGTCGCTACGCACTACAGCTACGACGACATCTTCAACAACGAGACCGTGGCCGAGGTGCGCCACCACTGGAAGGGGGCGTTTGCATTCGGCGCTCCCGATCTCGTGACGTTCAACATTCACGGCGACGGCAAGGTCTGGTGGCGGGAGGCCGTGGCCGCAGACTCCTCACAGACGCCGAGACCTGTGTTCAAGAGCCCGACCATCAAGTTCCCCGCGCCGCGCCATCAGGTCTACGACGTGATCAACGACACCATCGAGGCGAACGAGATCCCGCCCGAGATGTGGTACCCGAAGGGCCACAAGCCTGAGCTGGTCCGCGAATGGCCGCTCAGCGAGGACATCGAGATCCCCAACCCGTTTGCGGCCCCGCCCGAGTAGGACTCCGCCACGGCGGCTTCAGATTGGGAGGCTCGTCGTCAATCCACAACATTTGACAATATCTCTCACCTGCTGCCCAGGAAGCCTTGGGCAGCTTCGCTGGGGATCGACTGGACATGCATAGACGACGTCGGCTCGAGAGGATGCCCTCGCACCGTGCGGGACACGCGCTCAAGGCCGTCCTTGCCCTCGCCCTGCTGTGTGGGCCGGGGTCGGCCCAGGCCGCCGACGACGAGGGCTGGCAGATCTCGCTGGCGCCCTACGTCTGGGGCATCTCGATGACCGGCGACGCCACGATCGACGATCTCACGGTCGACATCGACACGCCGTTCAGCGACATCGTCGAGAAGCTGAACTTCGGCCTGATGGGGCGGGCCGAAGTCCGCCGCGGGCGCTGGTTCGGGGTCTTCGACGGCATGGGAGCCTGGCTCGAGGATGGGATCAAGGCGGGGCCCATCGAGGCGAGAGTCGGCCCCGCCACGCTGTCGGGCGGCGGGGCCATCGGCCCGGGTGGGGGCGGAAGCGCGTCCGGAACGGTCCGCGTCTCGGAGATCAGTGCCGTGGTGGGCCCGGTCGACGTGGACCTGGACACGCGTCTGGCCCTGTTCGGTCTCTACGGTGGCTACCGCCTGGTGGCGACGCCGATGAAGAAGCTCCTCGGCGAGGCTGCCGCAGACGATCCCCGGCGCCTCTTCTTCGACATCTTCGCCGGGGCCCGCTACTGGAACATCGAGATGGAGGCCGACGTCTCCATCCCGCCGGTCTCCGTGTCCGGCTTCACGGTGTCGCCCTCGCTGCAGATCACGGGACCTGGCCCCGGGGCGCGGCGCCTCGACTTCGAGGGGGAGGTCCAGGTACCGGGCGTCACGGTGGGCGGCCTGCGCCAGACGTTCGACAAGACGCTGGACTGGGTGGACCTCGTGGTCGGCGCCCGGGCGATGGCGGACGTCCACCCGCGCGTGCAGCTCATCGTGATGGGCGATGTGGGCGGCTTCGGAATCGGTTCCGCCGCCGATCTGACGTGGCAGGCGCTCGGCGTCGTCGGCTGGCGGCTCAGCCAGAGCTGGTCCCTCCAGCTCGGCTACCGGACGATCGGCGTCGACCTCGAGCGGAGCACGAATGCGATCGACGTCGTCGTTCACGGCCCGTTGCTGGGTGCGGTCTGGACCTTCCGTCCCTGAGTCCACGGCGGGGTGGTGCGCCCCCCCAAGCTTCAAGCGGGAATCAGCGACAGCGTCGCGCATTCTGGTCCGGGCGTGTCGCGTGAAACCGGCCGCGGCGCCACAGCCAAGCGCGACCAAAGCGCGGAACCAAGCACCGCCAAAACGGGAATTGCCCAGCAAATCCAGCGACTT
>JBDHDN010000517.1:0-2919 GCA_039591485.1 Gemmatimonadota bacterium | reverse complement strand
GCCAGCTCGTAGCCGAGTACGACGACCGTCGCGGCAACCCGCGCCTCCTGCGGACTGAACGGACGTCCCTGCTCGAATTGCCACCCCTTGAGATCGAAGTACTGCTCACCTGCACCGACGATCTCGATATCCTTGACCACGCTGCCGCCGTAGACGACGTCTGCACGGTTGACGGAGCTCCACGAGGTCAGGACGGGCACCGAGAACGAGGCCGCCACGGCGTCCGCATCGTCATACATGATTCGGGGCCTGCGCCGCCACTCCCGCCATGTCTCGCGCGAGATGTCGCCGACCTGGAAGTTCGGATAGCGCCGCAACT
Organism: Gemmatimonadota bacterium; assembly: GCA_039591485.1. Classification (GTDB taxonomy): domain Bacteria; phylum Gemmatimonadota; class Gemmatimonadetes; order Gemmatimonadales; family GWC2-71-9; genus JAOTVV01. The sequence continues at coordinate 2,600 of JBDHDN010000517.1, read as the reverse complement.
GGAAGGTGTTCACCCCGAGCAGGGCGCCTGCGAAGCGCTCGGTCATGTACGCGTTCATGCCTTGGAGGATCGAGACGACGGCGATCAGGAAGGTCACCCCGATGAAGACCCCGATGACCGAGAAGCTGGACTTCATCTTTTGGGACCAGATGACCTGCAAGGCAAGGCGGATCGCTTCGCGGAACGGCATGGCTCAGGCCGCGTCCCGCACCGTGTCGCTGTGCACCAGGCCGTCGAGCAAGGTGATCTCGCGGCTGGCGCGGGAAGCGATGTCGGCCTCGTGCGTGACCATCACGATGGTCTGTCCCTGCGCGTGCAGCTCGCCGAAGACCTGCATGATCTCCGCGCTGGTCGCCGAGTCCAGGTTGCCGGTGGGCTCGTCGGCGAGCAGGATGCTAGGCGCGTTCACGAGCGCACGAGCGATGGCCACGCGCTGGCGCTGCCCCCCGGACAGTTCGTTCGGCCGGTGGTGCATGCGGTCGCCGAGCCCTACGCGCTCGAGGGCATGCGTGGCGTTGCGGCGGCGTTCGCGCGACCCGATCCCGGCGTAGATGAGCGGCAGCTCCACATTGTGGAGTGCGCTCGCGCGAGGCAGGAGGTTGAACGTCTGAAACACGAACCCGATCTCACGGTTCCGCACCTGTGCCAGGGCGTCGTCGTGCATTCGCGAGACCTCGATGCCGTTGAGCCAGTACTCACCGGCCGTGGGTGTGTCGAGGCAGCCAACGATGTTCATCAGCGTGGACTTGCCCGAGCCCGAGGGGCCCATCACCGCCACGTACTCGTTGCGATCGATTGCCAGATCGACGCCCCGCAGCGCGTAGACCGTTTCTGCATCCATGCGGTACTCGCGGGTCAGGCCGGCGAGTCGGATAATGGTGTCTGGCATCAGCTTGCCTCCTGCGCGCCGCGGTCGGCGAGCGGCTTGACCGTCGCGCCCTCCTCCAAATCCCGGATCGTCTGGTACGGACCGCTCACGATCGAGTCGTCCTCGGTCAGCCCGTCCAGCACCTCGAAGTACTCCTCACCCGCGATTCCCACTCGCACCGGCCGAAACTCGGCCGTGCCTTCGCGCACGACGAAGACGCCCTCCGTCTCCTCGGAGCCGCCCGCCGTGTCCTGTGGCGCCAGCTCCGTCGAGATGGGCTCGTGCTTGCGTACCGTGAGGGCGATGATCGGGATGCTGAGCGCCGAGTCGCGCGTGGCTGTGACGATGCGCGCGGTCGCAGACAGATCGGGGCGCACAGCTGCGGGCGGATTGTCGAGCGTGACTTCCACGTCGTAGTCGACGGCCTGTGTGGTACCACCCGCCTGCGCCGCCGCGGAGAGGACGGCGCTCTTGGAGATCTTGGTGACGCGTCCGGTGTAAGTCGAGTCGGGGAACGCGTCGATCGTCACCTCGGCCGAATCGTTCATGTGCAGCCGTACGACGTCCGTCTCGTCGACCCGGACGGCCACCTGGATGATGGACAGGTCCGAGATCGTCATCAGGAGCCCGGTTTCGCGGGAGAACGTGCCGGGCACCGCGACCTCGCCCTCCTCGACCGCGACGCGGGTCACCTCGCCGTCCATCGGGGCGCGGAGTACCGTCTTGGCGAGCTGCTCCTGCGCTTCCTGGAGGGTCGCTTGGGCCTGGGCGACCTGGTGCTCCGACGACGAGGCGACGGCCTCCGCAACCTCGTAGGACGTCTCGGACTGCTCGAGTTGCTCGTCGGAGACGAGATTCGGGTCCTGCTCCCGGAGCTGCTGCGCGCGCTCCCAGGCCCGGCGCGCCTGGTCGCGGTTCGCGCGGGACTGGAGGGCCGACGCTTCCGCCGACGCGAGCAGCGCGCGGGCGCGCGCGACGCCCGCCTCGTACTGCGACGGGTCGATCCGCAGAACCAGGTCGCCACGGCGCACCCAGTCACCCTCATCGACGGGAATCTCGATGATGCGACCGGTGATGTCCGCGCTGATGTCCACCGAGCGCTGCGGCTCGATCTGGCCACTGGCGGTCACGGTGGCGACGAGGTCGCGGCGGTCGACGGTGGAGATCCGGACCGTCTGCTCACCTCCCCGGTTGCCCGTGGCGTTCAGGATCACCAGAATGGCGATGACGGCCGCGCCGCCACCGAAAATGAGGAACTTCTTGCGCCGTGTCATAGCGTGCTCGTGTCCTAGCGTAGCGGTCGTCCCACCGCGTTTTCCAGGGTCGCGATGGCGCGGTGGTAGGCGTAGATGGCGTTAATGTAGTCTGCTTCCGCTTGCTGTGCGGCGAGTTGGGCGTCCAGCAACTCGAAGAACGTGCCTGAGCCCACTCGGTATCGCTCGGTAGCGAGACGCAGCTGCTCGGCCGCCGCGACCTGGTTGTTCTCCTGAATGCCGATGGCCTGGTAGGCAGCCCTGAGGCCGTAGTAGGCTTGGCTCACGTCCGTTCGCACCTGTAACTCCGCTCCACGCACCGCCTCCCGGGCATCGTCTGCCCTGGCGGAGGCCTCGGCGATCTCGAGCGGCCGACTGAACTGGGTGAAGATCGGGAGCGAGATGGTCAGCCGAGCGGAGAACGGTTGGCTGGTGAAGTCGAACGGGAACACGTCATTGCCCGCGCGAATCCGTGCCTC
>JBDHDN010000516.1:0-2920 GCA_039591485.1 Gemmatimonadota bacterium | reverse complement strand
CGAATCCGCCGCCGAGCGTGAGTCCGGCGATCCCCGTATTGGAGACGAAGCCCAGGACGGCGGCGAGGCCGTGGAGCTGGGTCTCCCGATCCACATCCCCGAGCAGGCCCCCGGCCTGAGCGCGCGCGATCCGAGTGTCGGGATCGACCAGGACACCCTTCATGAGGGACATGTCCAACATCATCCCGCCGTCCGCAACGGCCAGACCCGCGATGTTGTGCCCGCCCCCTTTGACGGTGAGTGTGAGCCCGTGTTCGCGCGCGAAGTTCACGCCGGCGATGACGTCGGCTACCCCGATGCACCGGACCACGAGTGCCGGTCGCCGGTCGATCATGGCGTTCCACACGGTGCGGGAGTCCTCGTACCCGTCATCCCGCGGCAACAGGAGCGGTCCACTGATCCTGGTGCGAAGATCCTCGATTGCGGCGGGGTCCAGGGCATGGGGCGCATGGGGTGGCATCATGTCGATCGCATCCTCTCAAACCGGGTCATCCCTCTCTCATCAAGAAGCGCCAAGTTCGGTGTCGTGGGATCATCGTGCCGGCCCTGGCCGGATGCCCTCTCCTTCGACGACGGTCAGGTACCGGTCGGCGGGCACGTGCTCGAAGCGCTCGGAGACACCGCTGGGCCAGCGGATCTCGATCTGCGAGACGACCGCGTGCCCTCCGAGTCCGAAGTGCACACGCGGGTCGTTGGAGGACAGATAGCTGGTCGCCCACTGGTGGACCGCCACCTGCGAGCGGCCGGGAGTGTCGACCTTCACTGTGGCACCCACCGCCGACGCAGGCCCGTGTGCGCCTCTCAACGTGAGGCCGATCCAGTGGTTTCGGTTGCCACCGTCGTTCCGGAGCAGGGCCGCCGTGGCGTCGAGGTCGACGTGCGAGACGATGATGTCGCGGTCGCCGTCGTCGTCGAAGTCCCACACGGCCATCGCGCGGCCCGACCGCTTGCCCGAGAAATAGTCACTCACCGCGGGACCGACGTCGCGGAACCGACCGGTACCGTCGTTCTCGAGCAGCAGCGGATGTTGGAGAATCAACTCCTCGGCCGTCCCGGTGGCCGAGAAGATGTCGAGGTCCCCGTCGTTATCGTAGTCGAAGAGCGCAGCGCCCCACTGGCCCTTGCCGTTGAACGCCCGTGCCACACCACTCGACTCGGTGACGTCCTCGAAAACCCCGTTTCCCAGATTGCGGTACAGCGCGCCATAGCGGAGGTCCGTCACGAGCACATCGATCCGCCCGTCTCCATCTACATCGCCGATCGAGCCGTGCATGGAGCCGGTGGGGATTCCTCGATCGTTGGCGGCGATACCGGCTGCCTCGCCGACCTCGGTGAACCTGCCGCCGCCGTCGTTCCTGAACAGGAAGTTCCGTTGATGGTCGTTACCCTGGAACAGATCCAGGTCCCCGTCGTCGTCGTAGTCGAAGACGGTGAGACCCATGCATTTGGCGTCCGGAAAGTAGAACCCCGTCTCTTCGGTGACGTCGGTGAAGCGACCGTGCGGGTTCTGGCGATACAGCATGGACGCCTGCCCACGGTACTCGGCGGGATGAGGCATCAGATGCGGTGCGGTGGGCGAGACGTGCTCGGGGTCGAACGCGAGGAAGTTGCCCACCATGAGATCGGTCCGACCGTCCAGATTGTAGTCCCAGAAGGCGACTCCCACACTCCACTTGGTGAAGCCGTTCAGCCGCTCGGGACCCCGCAGCCCCAGTGAGTCGGCGACGTCGGTGAAGGTCCCGTCACCGTTGTTGCGGTAGAACACGTTGGGTCCGAAGTTGAGCAGGTAGACGTCCTGGTCACCGTCCCCATCGTAGTCGAATGCACCGGCCGCCATGCTCCAGTGCCTATCGTCCAGGCCGGCGTCTCGGGCCACCTCGCTGAAGGTGCCATCGCCGTCGTTGCGGTACAGCTCGTTGGGAGTATTCGCAAACACCCGCCCTGCGGGATCGCTGATGCCCTCGAGGTACGTCCCGTTCAGCATGTACAGGTCGAGGTCGCCGTCTCCGTCGTAGTCGAACACGGTGATTCCCGAGCCGCTGCTCTCGAGGATGTTGCCGTACGTCGAGTCGCCAAAGGTGTAGCGGAAGTGAATCCCAGCCCGGTCCGTGATGTCGCTGAAGCGAACCTGCGGCGGAGCCGAACAGGCGGATATCAGGCCCGCGATGGGAGACGCGATCACAAGCGCTCTGGCAAGCACAATACCCCACCCGTGTCTACCTTCGTTCCACGTCTCGTCGTAGCTGAACCTCTCGAGGGGGCCTTGATCGATGGCACCGTCGGTTGCCGCGAGGTCCTGAGCGGCCACGTGCCGAAGACTGGTGTGCAACGCCCTCAACCGTGGATTGCTCCTGGCGCCGCCTTCCGTTGTCGCACGGACAGCACGATGTGGAGAGTGATGGATGCAAACAAGCCCGTGACACACAACCAGCCGAGGAGATCTCCGATGCTCGCGTAAACCGTGGTGACTCCCTCCGTCGGGACATCCGCATACATGATGCCGGTCACTGTGTCGTCGGAATCCATGCCTGCCAGGAGTCTACCGTTGTAGTCCACCGCGTAGGAGTATCCGTTGAAGACGGGGCGGACCATCGAGAAGCCATTCTCGATGGCTCTCAACGCGTACACCGGACCACCACTCTTCGGCATGTCGTAGGAAGGACTCAGCATGATGTCGACGCGCTGCGCTCCCGCCTGCCTCGCGTATGGTGCGAAGGACATGTCCCTGCAGATGGATACGGCGATCCTGCCGTAGGGTGTCGCCACCGATTGGATGACGGCGGGGCCCTTCTGGTAGATGATCGATTCGCCGAACAGGTCGCCCACGCCGAGCAGATAGCGTTTCCGGTACTCGAGCTCCAGCACGCCTTGATCACTGATCAGGATGGCCTTGTTCCACCCCTTCCCATCGTCGGGGATG
>JBDHDN010000515.1:0-3541 GCA_039591485.1 Gemmatimonadota bacterium | reverse complement strand
AGCGAACGGGTGGGCGACCGCGACGTGGAGGGATCGCGACACGCTGTGCCCGAGCGAACAACCGCGTGGCAGCAATGTCCTTGCCACCTGGGCGGCGACAACGCCAAGTGCTTGGGCGCAGCCCTTCAGGACCCGAAGGCCGCGACGGGATACCTGCCCCTTCGGCGTCGGCCCGCCTCGGCGCTCACCGAGGTGTCGGCGGCGGCGATTCGAGCAAGGAGGTCGTCAGACCTTTGCGAAACTCGGAGCCCGGAGCGAAGTAGCTCCCGAACACCGAAAGGCGCCGCTCGGTGCCGATATCGATCTGGTCTACCAGGGTCTCCCTACTCCTAGTGATGAAGCGCGTACGGAGCGTGTCACCGGTGATGCGGTAGAGGAGTCGGTCACCTTCCTCGATACCGCGGTTCTCGAGGACAGAAAACCAGAGGGGAATACTGTCGAGGATCATCCGGGCGATCGGCCGACTCAGCAGATCGGCCTCTACCGCCCGGCGCATATTGCCCTCGATACCGCCCACGAACTGATTGAGGCTCACTCCGCGCTCGAACGTGATCCGCGCCCACGCATCGCGCGCGTGGACCGCCAGGCTCGCCACGCTGTCCCGCATGGCATCGTTTGCAGACCTGCAGGGTGAGCACGTCGACCCGGAAGATCGTCTTCTCCAGCAGCGTCTCCATATACGCATACTCCAGCGCGTCAGGCTCGGGAAGGTCGGCCGACTGAGCAGCCAGCGATCCGGGCGCGGTCAGGAGGAAGACGACGGCGATCGGACTGACGACGACGGTGTGATGGATCCCGCTCCTCACTCTATCCCGATCACCCTTCACCCTTCACGCCGCTGTCACTAGGTGCGCGTGCCGGAGGAGGCCCGACCAGCCGCACACCGCCGGGCGCGAGCAACAGCTCTGCATCGAGGGGGACCTGAATGAGCAGATCGCGCCCGGTGTGGGTGAGCGCGGGATACTGCCGGCCGACCCCGGCCATCACCTCCTGAAGGAAGCGCTCGGGCACCGGGATGTCATTCAGTCGTACGGCAAGAAGTCGGAACCGCACGACCTGCGGCCCGAGCCGATCCAGTCCGATCTCACCTTCGACCTTGGTCTCGGGCGGAAGCATTCCGAGCAGCGGTCCGAGCGCCTGCTTTGCGAGAAACGGGAGATCGCCGACCCGAGTGCGGAGGACGATGTGCTGGGTGTCGGCCACCACCGCGACTCGGAGGTCTTCGGGAATCGGCACTGCTCCGAGGCGGGCCATCAGATACGCGCCCCAGTCGCCCGCGAACACGAATCCGTGGGGTAGCGTGCGATCGACGAAGACCGAGTCGACCACTGCAGATGCCCGGACGATCCCGACGGGACGGATCGAGTCCGTAAAGACGGGCTCCTGGGCCAGCAGCGGCCCGGCACTGGACCCCAGGAACAGCACGGCGGCAGAGAAGGCGTGTCTTCGCATGGTGCGAGGTGGAAGATACCCGACTCCGGCGCCGAGGTTCACCGGACCGTCAGTCTGCCCGCAGCGGCACAACCGACGCTCAGCGCTTCTTCTTGCGCTTGCTCGCCGGCGACATGTCGGTCAGGATCGCAAGCACGAGCACGACGCCCTGCCAGAATCCCCAAGTACCTCCGAACCAGTTGTGCACGGCGGTATACCAGAGAAGGCTGGTCGGCAGGAACACGAATCCAAGGATCGGCCACAGGAGCGTGTCGAAAATGCCGGCAAACCAGTCTGTGAGGAACCATAGGACGACGATGACGAACCGGGGGACGATCAGCGCGAGGAAGCCGAGGAGACAGGGCATGGCAGAGTCCTTGGTGCGGACGGGAACGCCTGAATATCCGATGCCGGCGCGGGAAATGTCCAATGACGGAAGGGCCGGGACCGCGGGCGAAAGGTGATGCAGGTCACCGGCTCGGCGCGGACATCGCTCTAACTTGTCGCCATGCGGTACCATCCTGTGAACCTGAGTCGCGGCGGTCGTGCGTCTCTTTGTCGCCTGCTCGCCATCGTGGTCCTGGGCGGAGCAGGGGTCGCCGCGTGTGCCTCCGACGCTACGGTCGGTCCCGATCCCGATATCGGCGTCAGTCCCTCGATCTCTTCATTCGCCCAGTTGATGAACGACCACCGTATGTCGATGGGATGTCCCGCATTGGAGTGGAACGAGGAAGTCGCCGCCGTCGCCCAGGCGCACAGCGAGGACATGGTCGCCCGGGACTTCTTCAGCCACACCAATCCGGACGGGGACTCGCCGTTCGACCGGTTGCAAGCCGCGGGCATCGGCTACTCGGCCGCCGCCGAGAACATCGCCTATGGCTATCACACCCCCGAAGCGGTGCTCGACGCGTGGCTCGGAAGCCCCGGCCACCGGGCGAACATCGAGAACTGCTCCCTGACCGAGCATGGGGTCGGCCTCGACGGCACCCTCTGGACCCACCTGTTCATCCGTCCGTAGAGCGCACGGACCCAGGCGCCTCACGAGCGCTCGCACGCCGCCGGTCCTGCGGAGTAGCTACGTCCGTCTCTGCAGCACCGGCTCTCGCGCGGTCACGACAAGCTCGAGCACGTCCCCCAGATCCACCGACACCAGGCCGTTGGACGTCGCTTTCCGCTCGAGATAGTCGACCACCATGCGCAGCTCGCCCGCCCGCCAAAAGAAGGCAAACGCGGCCTCGCTCTCGGGGGGCACAGATCCCAGTCCCATCGTCGTTCCCACGTCGTACATCGCGGACACCATGATCCGGTCCGCGGACTGGTTGATGACGTGGACGATCACGTCATCGTCGCCGGGTGTCGCTGCCTGATCGGGCGACCCGCCCGCGCAGTTCGCGAACATGGTCGGAACCAGACACAGGACTGCCACCGCAATGGTTCGTCGTGACACGGGTCCTCCGTTGAGGGCTTGAGGGACTGAATTGTAGCCCGCGCCTCGTCGAGTGGCCATGCAGGCGGCTGCAGTCCCGCGGAACACCACAGGTCAATCCACGACCGCTACCGACTTCACCCTTGCGAAGACGCTGCGGCCGGGGCCGAGGTTGAGTTGGTCGCGCGAGCGGTGCGTGAGGCGGGCGAAGAGCACCGGACCGTTCGATCGCCGGGCGAGCCGGATGAGGCAGTCGGACGCGGTGAGGTCGGCGATCTCCACGACCTCGAGCGGAAGCTCGTTGAGAATACTGCTCCCCTCCTGTGGACGCAGCCCGATGCTCACGTCGCGTGCGTTGATCTGCACGCGCACCTCGGTTCCGGGCGGCTCGGGTCGGCCGTGAATCAGCAGCTCGCCAAGGGGTGTCTCGACGGCGGTGAGATGGTACGCCTGGTCGTGCGACCGGATGTGGCCGTCCAGCACGGTTGCGATCTCCTCGCCGCGCCAGCGGGCGACGTCCATCCGGCCGAGCACCTGGGTCACGGAGCCGGCGTCGGCGACGCGGCCATCCACTAGCCATGCCAACCGCTCCGCCATCCGTGCGACGTCGGTGAGCGAGTGACTGACGTACAGCACCGGCACGTCGAGACGACGGACCACGTCCCCCAGGCAGTTCTGCACCTC
>JBDHDN010000514.1:0-2923 GCA_039591485.1 Gemmatimonadota bacterium | reverse complement strand
CAGGGACGCCAACTCCGACCGGTTCGGCCCCATCAGATGGACCCGGCGTTCGGGGCGGTCGAAGTCTGCCGCACTTGCCTCCTCCGGGCTGGCAAAGGCGGCACCCTGCGCCTCGACGCGGGCAAACGCGTCCACCAATCTGGCCATCCGGGCGGAGTCCACGGGGGCGCCGTCGTCGAAGGACCACATGCCGTCCGTTCGCACGAGGGAATACCGGATGCCTCCGCGCTCGACCGTGATCCCGTGAATGCTGTCGGGCTCCAGCGTAACGATCCGCTTGTCTCGCCAGTCGGTGACATTCCGATCGAGGAGCGGAATCAGCTCCCCCTCGACGAGGAACACGTCGTCGTCCCCCGGTTTCCGCACGTACGCCGACTGGAACGAGCGGCCCTGTGCACCGACCAGCACTTCACCGAGCACCTGCTCGCCGCGCCCGATCGTGAGTCGCTTCGCCGAGCTCGTGTCCACCCCCATACGCTCGTGAGACGACGGGCTCTGCGCGATCAACTCGCCCGCCGTGGGCTCGGCAAGCGCCCCGAGGAGTGCGCCGACGGCATCGGGCGACGCGTGGAACCCATTCACGGTCCACGTCGTATCCGCGACCCGCTCGAGCACGATCGTGTCCGCGTCTCCGGCGATGGTGATCGCGTCGACTTCGACCGGCGAGAGTGCCGGGAGAAGGGGTGTCTCCGAGATCGTGTCACCGCGGCGTCCAAGGACCTCGACGAGCCCCCACAGGAAGACGGCCACGACGAGCGCGAGCGCAATGCGCTTGAGTTGGGCAGGACTCATGCGGAGCCTCCCGCGGCGACCGACGCATACGTGTTCCGTGCGCGCTGCTGCCGCCGCCACAATCGGACGGCAGCGCCCAGGATCAAGAGGAGCGGCACCCCGGCGACGTTTGCCCACTTGACGATATCCTGTGCCGTGCCGCTCTCGAAGACCAGCGCCGGCGGACGCCGATCCTTCGCCCGGATGCCGATCAGGGCATCGTCCTGCGCGAGCCAATCGACGGAATTGAGGACGAAGATGAGGCCTTCAGGGGCTACCTGCGCGTTGCGGTCCGCCACGAAGTCCGCATTGCCGACTACGACCGCGCGCCCGAGCGCGGCGTCGCCGGAGTCGGACCCGGCCGGGTTCACCAGCACAGCGAGCAGTCGCTCCTCGAGGCTGTCGCGCGGGAAGTCGCGCTGCGGCGAGAGGAATGCACGTCCGGCTTCCGTCCCCGCGGCCTCGCTGGTCACGAGCAGCGGTGTCACCGCACCGCTCGGCGCGCCGGTCGTGTCGATCGTGCTCGCCCACGGCAAGACCGCAGTCTCGAGATCTTGATTGACGACAGATTCCCGCGTGCTCAACGCCCGAGGCCAGAACGGATACGCCACGAACAGGCGACCGCCTTGCACCGGCATGCTGACGCGCTCGTTGGACGCGAGATCGTACACGAGGTCCGACCGAACGGTGACCCCCCACCGCTCGAGCAGCCGGTTCCAGCCCACCGGACGGGCCGACGCCATGAAGCCCTGTTGCGGGTCGACCCCCATGCCGGAGGCCATGACCAGCAGGTCTCCACTTCGATCGACGAAGCCACTGAAGCGCTCGAGTTGTGCACTGTCGAGGAAGAACGGCGCGCCTGCCAGAACGAGTACGTCGACGTCGTCGGCGATCGGAAGGCTGTCGTCCACTCGGACGGCGCGAACGTCATAGTTCCGCTGCAGCTCCTGTCGCAGCACCGAGTACGAGGCACCCTGTCCTGGAGGTGCGGCCGCCGCCGACGCATCGACGAAGCCAACGACTTGCCGCTCGGTACGGGTGAGCGCACGGATGAACGACACGAGTTGGTACTCGAGGTCTTCGGTGCGCTGCACGATGGGTATGGTCTCCGTGCCCTCGGCGTACTGCACCGCGATCCCGAGGTAGCCTTCCTTGACCTGAAGTTCCGATTCCCCAATGACGTTGAACTGGACGGGAGGGATACCGAGCGTCCGCGCATCCTGCTCGGCGTCCGGATCGTCCTGCGGATCGGCTTCGACTACGCGGACCTTCCCCTCGCCAGCCGAGCGGAAGTCGGCGAGCAGATCGTTCACGTCCCGTCGAACGATCGCGAACTCCGTCGGCAACTCCTCCGAGACGAACAGCTTGATGGTGACGAGGTCGCCGAGGTCGCCGAGGATGGACCGGGTCGCGGGAGAGAGGGTGTAGGCCTTCCCGGGCGTCAGGTCGAGTCGTCCGCCGATGTTCCGCCCGAACAGGTTGACCACGACGAGGAGCGCGACGACGAGGGTGAGACCGAGCCTGAGGCGCCGACGGGTCGTTCCGACCTTCGAGAGCTTGCGGCCCATGAGCGCCCCGTATGCCAGGGCCAAGAAGATGGCCGCGAGTGAGAGGAAGTAGAGCGCATCGCGCAGGTCGATCACACCTCGGGCGATGTTTTCGAAGTGCCGCAGCACCGACAAGCTCGCGACCGTGTTGCTCACCAGCACCGGCAGACCCGCCACGATCGGATCGACCCCCACGAGGATCAGTGCGAACATGACGGACACACCGGCGATGAACGCGGTGATCTGGTTCGGGGTGATGCTGGAGGCCCACAGACCCACACCGGTGAGACCGGCCCCGAGAAGGAGTGCGCCCACGTACTGGGCCACCATGACGCCGACTTGGAGATCAGCCCCGAACGACAGTCCAAACGCCACCGGGAGCGTCAGCAGCACCGCGATCCACACGAACAAGAGCTGCCCCAGGAACTTGCCGCCCAACAGCTCCAGCTCGGAGACCGGCTGGGCGAGCACCACTTCGAGGGTGCCGGATCGCAGGTCCTCGGACAGTGTCCGCATGGTCACGGCCCGCACGAAGAACAAGAAGATCCACGGCAGCAGCTGCAGCATCGGCCGCAGCGACGCCACGTTCGTCAGGTATGCCTGGC
>JBDHDN010000513.1:0-2931 GCA_039591485.1 Gemmatimonadota bacterium | reverse complement strand
TCGGCCGATACTTCACTTCCTTGACCTGGATCACGTGCTGTTTCTTCTTCGCGGCCCTGGCAGCCTTCGCCTGCTCGAACCGATACTTCCCGTAGTCCATGATCTTGACCACGGGTGGGCGCGCCATCGGTGCCACTTCGACGAGATCGAGCCCGCTCTCCTCGGCGGCTCTGATCGCCTCGTCCACCGGGACGACCCCTACCTGCTGGCCGTCCGCACCGATCAGCCGCACCGGACTGATCCGGATCTGGCGATTGACCCTCACCCGCTGTTTATCATCGTACCCGGCCAGTGACGTGCCTCCTTTCGCTGACGTAAAAAAAACGGACCCTGACCCTCAGAGTCCGTAGTCGGCGGGGCCCCGGGGCCCCGCACTGTCACTGAACCCACAACGCTCGCCCGCTCGGGCGGCAGGAGGGTGAAGCGCCCTTGGCGCTTGCTTGCCGAATTGTCCGACAATACTACCCGCACGCCGCGCCGCCTGTCAACCCGTGAGCGGCGCGTAAGCGTAGGACTTGCCGTCCTTTACAACTCGGCCACGGCCGTGGGTCGGATCGTGCTCGAACATGAGGACCCAGGCGTCCGCCTCGGCACGAGCCAGCAGCTGGCGCTTGGTCTCGAGCGTGATCAGCGGCTCCAGATCGTATCCCATGATCCAGGGCAGCGGCAAATGCGCTGTCGTTGGAACGAGATCGGCGAGGTAGCACCCGGTTTCGCCGTCGCTGCTGATCAGGACGGATTGGTGAAACGGGACGTGCCCCGGCGTCGGGACAAGTCGGATCCCCGGTACGAGCTCCACCGCACCCTCCACCAACTGCCATCGCCCCAGATCGGCGATCGACTCGAAGTTCGGCGGGAGATAGCTCGCCGCCGTCCGCTCGTTCGGCCGCATCGCAAACTCCAGCTCGCCTCGCTGAACGACGTAGGTCGCGTTGGGGAAAGAGCTGCGGATCTCCCCCGTCGCCGCCGCTTCCTCCCCGCTCCCTTCCCCCTGCTCCCGATGTCGCACCACGTGCGTATTCCCGCCCGCATGATCGAAATGCAGGTGCGTATTGACGACCCAGGCAACGTCGGTTGGCGCGTGACCTGCCTCGGCGAGCGCGTCCTCCAGCTGCGTGGGACCTGTGTGACCGACATTCTCGACGCCGTAGATGTCGCGGAACTTCTTCTTTTCCTTGTTGCCGATCCCCGTGTCGACGAGAACGAGTCCGGCGTCGTGCTCGATCAAGAGGCACCGAAGGGCCAGCGGAATGCGGTGCTCCGAGTCGGGCGCGATCCGACGCTCCCACAGAGGTCGAGGTACGACGCCGAACATCGCTCCGCCGTCCAGCCGCTGCCGACCGGCATCCAGCAGGTGGCAGCTGAGGCGCCCGATCCGAAAGGACTCGACCAGACTCATGCTTCCCCCATCGGCCTCGGCAGGGCCGTGGGGCGCCGACGCCTCGCACGGCTCGCTGCGGTCAACTCGTCGATCGTCTCGATCCCCTGCTCCGCGGCGACATCGAGCAGGCGCGAAAGGACTTTCGCCGTGGCGAGCGCGTCACCGGCGGCGCGATGCCGCCCCTCGATCTCGATCGCGAAGTACTCCGCCACGCTGTCCAGCCCGCGCGACCTGAGTCCCCGCACGAACCGCCGACTGAGCTGGACGGTACAGACCCGCGGCCCACTGAGCACGAGCGATCGCGCGCGCTTCAGCTCCCGAGCGACGAACGCCCAATCGAACCTCGCGTTGTGCGCGGCGAAGATCCGGCCGGACAGCGCATCCGCGACTCGGCCAGCGATGTCGGCGAAGGTTGGCGCCTCACGAACCATCTCATTGGTTATGCTGGTCAGCGTCGACACGAACCGCGGGATCGGACGCTCCGGATTCACCAGCGAGGCGAACACCGGCTCGATCACACCGTCGCGCAGACTGTAGACCGCGATCTCGGTGATGCGGTCTCCCTTGCCGGAGCGGGCCCCGGTCGTTTCGACATCCACCACCGCAAAGCTGCACGAGGCCAAGCGCGTCACCGCCGCTCCGCTTCCCGCCAGCGCCCAGCGCCCATCGGTGAGGCGCCGCACGCGCGGGTCCGCCCCCAGCAGTGCCTCGGCCACACGCTCCGCGATGGCCGGCGTCGCCTTCCCGATGCCGAGTACATCGCGTGCGAGCGTGAGGGAGTCGCACGATCGTTCGGCCAAGTGGCCCAGCACCCGATCGACCAGCGTGCCATCGGGAACGACCCGGACCCCTTGCGAGATCACAGGTCGTCCCGCTGCAGCGGCATCGTCATACAGCGCGGCCCGCCCCCACCCCGCACCAACTCGGCGGCTTCGAACGTGATGATGGTCCGCTCGCCATCGGCCGGCACACCCTCGCGTCCAAGGAAGGTGGCGGCGTCCATCACCCTGAACCCCTGCCGCTCAAACTCTGCGAGCGTGGCCGTGTTGCGCTGGTAGGCAAGCGCCACACCGGGCCGGACGGCGACGAGGTTGCATGCAGAGCCCCACTGCTCGCGGTCCTGGATCGTGCGATGCTGTCCGCCGCACAGGACGGGCTCGAGCGGATAGTCCACGCTCCGGAGCACGGAAAAGAGGTTCTCGGCCTCGTGTACGGTGTCCGCGCCCCGCCGCCGGTGCAACACGGCGAGTCTCCCCGGCCCGAAGAAGTGCGGGGGATACGCAACCGCCACATCCCGATCGACCTGCGTGAAGATCATGTCGAGATGGATCGCGATCGCCTCGCCGGGCAGCACAACCACGATCACATCCGTGATCGCGGTCCGCTCGAACACGAGGTCACAGAGATGGTCGAGGGCCGGGGCGCTCGACCGGCTGCTGTAGCCGACGAGCAGGAGGTCGGAGCGCAGTGGATGCACATCCCCCCCCTCCAGAGTGTAGTTGAGCCGCCGCTCCGCCGAGCCGTCGTACAGGAAACCAGCATGCTCGAGC
>JBDHDN010000512.1:0-2934 GCA_039591485.1 Gemmatimonadota bacterium | reverse complement strand
TGAGCCCAGACACGGCGTAGATCAGGATCTCGAGCAGGTTGGCGACGTAGTAGTCCATCCGGGCGCCTCGCAGAGGAATTGACTCCACGCAATATACCTCTAGGTCGTACTGGCTAGCCGATGTGGTGTCCCTATATTCCCCGCCGGCGCCGGCCACACGGGCCAGAGCCGTGATTCTCATCGAGCCGCGAGGGCCGCTTGAAAGATGCACGAACCAGCGATGGAGCCGATGAGTCGACGCGCGGTCGTATCGACCGACACGATCCGATCCCACTTCCCCGCACTTGATCGTCGTGAGGCGGGACAGCCGGTCGCCTACTTCGACGGGCCTGGTGGCACGCAGGTGCCTCGCGCCGTCGCCGACGCGATGGTGGAGTATCTCTTCTACCACAATGCGAACACGCATTGGGCATACCCCACGAGTGCGGAGACCGATGCGGCACTCGCGCTCGGTCGTGAGACGTTCGCGGGGCTGTTGAACGGTGCGGCCGAGGAGATCGTCTTCGGCGCGAACATGACCACTCTGACGATGCACTTATCGCGTGCTGTGGGGCGGAGGCTGCAGGCAGGAGATGAGGTGGTGGTGACGGAACTGGATCACCACGCAAACGTAGCGCCGTGGACAGCCCTCGCAACGGAGCGCGACGCGGTCGTGCGTGTGGGACGGCTCGTTCCCGAGACCGGCCAATTGGACATGGATCATCTGCTTTCACTCATCGGCGAGCGAACGCGCATGGTGGCGGTCGGGGCGGCGGCGAATGCCCTCGGGACCATTAACGATCTGCAGCCGGTGATCGCCGCTGCACGCGGCGTCGGTGCCCTGGTGTTCGTCGACGGCGTCCATTTCGTGCCTCACGAGCTGCCGGACGTCCGGACCCTCGGGTGTGACTTCTTTGCGTGCTCGCCCTACAAGTGCTACGGCCCGCACGTGGGTGTCCTGTGGGGCCGCCAAGATCTGCTACGCCGCCAGGACTTTGCGCGGCTGCTGCCTGCTTCCAACGAGCCGCCCGAACGTGCGGAAACGGGTACCCTGTGCCACGAGGGGATCGTCGGAGCCGCTGCGGCGGTGGATTGGCTCGCCGCGCTCGCCGGCAACGACGGACCGCTGCGCGAGCGGCTGGCGATCGTCTACGCCGCATTGCATGACCGTGGGTCTCAGCTGTTCCTACGCCTGTGGGACGAGTTGGCCGAAACGCCGCGGGTACGCCTGTTTGGACCGCCGCCGGATGCGGCGCGCACGCCGACGATCGCGTTCGTCCTGGACGGCGTCCCCTCCTCGGCGGTCAGCCGCCAGCTGGCGTCGCGAGGCGTGTTTACGTCGCACGGGGATTTCTATGCGATGACGGTTGTCGAGCGGCTCGGCCTCGCACCCGAGGGGCTGGTGAGGGCCGGCTGCGCCTGTTACACGACGGAGGACGAGATCGACAGGCTGGCTGGCGCCGTACGTGAGATCGCGCTAGACTGACGCTTTGTATGGTTGCTAACGTCTTTGTTAGTAGGGACATCGGCGTGCCCCGTGAGTCGCACCAGGCACGCGTGCAGTACGCGGCGTCCCACTGGGAGCAACTCTCCGGACAGATCGCGCATCCAAACTTCTGAGGGGGATGCGTGTAGCACAGGGTATCGCTCCTTCCTCCGGATGGCTGTAACGGAATCGCTGGCTCGATCGTACAGTAGGGTAGACGGCCGGCGTGTCGGTACGGCGAGGCCCGCACTGATGTCAGGAAGGATCGAGCCCGGTCCTGAGTTCGGCTGAGCCTCAGGAGGCAGGTCTTGCAGGAGCGGATGCAGGAACACGTCAACGCGGTACTGCCGGAGCGCTATGTCCTCGAGCGGGAGATTGGGCGTGGCGGAGCCGCGGTGGTGTACCTCGCCCAGGACGCGAAGCACGGTCGCCAGGTGGCCATCAAGGTTCTCCGCCCGGAACTGGCGGCCTCGCTCGGTGCCGAACGGTTTTTGCGCGAGATCGAGA
The DNA here is from genome assembly GCA_039591485.1 of Gemmatimonadota bacterium. Taxonomy (GTDB): domain Bacteria; phylum Gemmatimonadota; class Gemmatimonadetes; order Gemmatimonadales; family GWC2-71-9; genus JAOTVV01. Next base: position 962 of record JBDHDN010000512.1, on the reverse strand, counting down.
TCGCCGCTCAACTGAGCCACCCCCACGTACTACCGCTGTACGACTCAGGTGAGGCAGCCGGGTTCCTGTACTACGTGATGCCGTTCGTGACGGGTGAGTCGCTGCGCCAGCGGCTGCAGCGCGAGCAGCGCGTGCCACTCGACGATGCACTGCACATCACTGCCGAAGTCGCCGACGCCCTGAACTACGCGCACGAGCGCGGCGTGCTCCACCGCGACATCAAGCCCGAGAATATCCTCCTTGATTCGGGCCACGCGCTGGTGACCGACTTCGGCGTGGCGCGGGCGATCTCCGCCGCCGGGAGCGAGCGCGTAACCCTACCGGGTATGACGGTGGGTACCCCCGCCTACATGAGCCCAGAGCAGGCCGGCGACGAGCCGATCGACGGACGCTCGGATGTCTACGCGCTGGGGTGCGTGCTCTTCGAGATGTTGGCTGGAGAGCCGCCGCACAGCGGCCCCACGGCTCGGGCGATCTTGGCCCGCAAGGTGACGCAGCCAGTACCGGCCCTGGGCAGTTTCGGCACGGACGTCCCTGATACCCTGGAGCACATCATCGAGCGGGCACTGGCCGTCACGCCGGAGCATCGCTTCACGACGGCGGCGGAATTCGCGCAGGCCCTCACCACGCGCCGCTCGGGCTGGGTCCGGGCACTCGCCCAGCGGCCCGAACCGCCGGCGCCCTCGCCCCGCTCGATCGCCGTGCTCCCCTTCACGAACATGAGCGCGGATCCGGAGAATGCGTACTTCGGCGACGGCATCGCCGAAGAGATCACGAACGCGCTCACCAAGGTGCAGGCCCTGCGGGTAGCCTCACGCACGTCCGCCTTCGCGTTCAAGGGAAACGAGCAGGACGTTCGCCGTATCGGGAAGGACCTCGGGGTAGCGACAGTGCTGGAGGGCAGCGTCCGGAAGGCAGGGGAGCGGCTGCGCATCACCGCCCAGCTCATCGGAGTCGCGGAC
>JBDHDN010000511.1:0-5116 GCA_039591485.1 Gemmatimonadota bacterium | reverse complement strand
CGTGGTCGCCCGACGGTGCCCGGCTCGCCTTCGTGTCCCGGCGCGATGGGGCAGCGGCCCAGCTCTACTCGGTTCGGAGGGACGGCCTCGATCTCCGCCGGATATCCCAAAGCGGCACGGATGAGCGCACACCGGTCTGGCTCACCACAGACGTGGTCGCCTTCGCGGCCTCCGGCGACCTGTGGGCGACCGACGCGCTGGGGCGCACGCGGACCGGGATCACCGAGCGCGGTGATATCAGCACGGTGGTAGCGGTGCTCGGGACGGAACGCAGGTGGATCGACTCGATCGGCATCGGCCGCGAGCTGCCGACCGTGAGCCCCGGACAGGTCGTGCAACTGACGGCAGACGCAGTCGATCCGGAAGGGCGTCCGGTGGACCTGCGGCTTCTTCCGGTACACTGGGTGATCGGGGATCCGGCGCTCGGTCGCATCGAGGAACCCGCCTGGCTCAGGATCCTGGGGATCGGGAACACCAGCGTGATCGCCAACCTGGCCGGCTGGCGCGCCGACACGATCGATCTGATCTCCGTGCCCCTGTTCATCGAGCGCCTCGAACCCACGTTCGTCGAGGATTGGAGCGTGGGCGTCCGGGAGGATCTGTGGAGGACATTCGGCACCCCGCAGCCCCGGACACGCGCCAGCGGTGCACCGGACGGTGGTGGGGTGTTCGTGAACGACGGCGACGAGTTCTTCGCGAGCGGGGCAGTATCCGTAGTGCCGTTCCCCGTCGTGGACGGTATCGTCGTCGAGTTCGATGCCCGGCTTCGCTTCACGCGCAAGCTGCACCAGTCCTTCGTTGTGGCACTCCACCTCGACGCGCTTCCCGATTCGGTGTTGGAAGCCAATCGACCGCCGCCGTTCGTTGAGCTGCGGATCGTTGGGCCGACGGGTGATCGACCGGACACACTGGCCGTGATCATCGATGGTCAACGGGAACACCTGCCCATGCCCGACGGCCTAGACCTGTGGCACCGGTATGCCGTCCAGGTGAGTCCCGACGGGACCGTCGAGTTCCTGGTCGATGACCGCATGTTCTGGCGATCGCGGCCGCGCATCCAGGTGACCCGTGATGCGGCGGCGTTCCTGCTGATCGGAGGTCAGTCGTTCGAGACCGAGCTGGAACTCGGTTCCATGCGCGTGTATCGCGGGGTGAAGTTTCGGCTCCCGGAGCTGGCGACGCCCGAGCGGTAAGGTACGCCAGCATCCGGGTCAGGGTGTCAGTTTCGGAGGGTTCGCGGAGGAGCAGCGGACTCCAGCAACACCCGCGCGTTCGCCGGGTTGCGAAGGACCTTTCGGCAGAGGCGCATGAGGCGCCTCGGTCTCCTCCTGTTCCCGCGCGCACTCAGAAACGATCGGCAGTCCTCAAGCGACACGAGTCCGGCGCCGATCAGCACCGTCACCTCGCGATGTCCGACGGTTGGTGAGCCACTCATACCAGGTCTCCTGCAACATGACCGCGCACGCGCGGGCGAGTTCGTCGGTGCCAAGCTCCATCACATGGGCGTCGGGATCGCCGCCCCCGATCTCGCACCTGGTGCTGATCCAGCCCCAGAGAACTGCCGACCAGGATGCACGCGTCGTGAGCCCGGCGGCACGGGTGATCCGCGTCGCTCGCTTGCGGGCTCGGCCCCGTTGACGTCCGATGTGCGTCCGCAGGGCCACGATCGTGCGACTGTTCGCCGAGCGACATCGATCGGCCGCGCCAGCGACACCGCCACTAGGAAACCGCAGTGGAGTCCGCTGCGGTGCCGGACCGTCAATGGTGGCGCCTGCGACTTCCCTACGGACTGACCGCCCGCGATCGCGCGGCCCGTACTCGGGTGCGATCGCGCCTCCGACGCGTGAGCTCGAATCCATGTGCAGGTCCTCTCCCTTTGTGCGGTGAGTGTGTCGCGATGGTCCACCCCGCCGGATGTCATGGACTCACGGTGGACGCCGTACTCGTATCTCGGTCCGGGCCACCGTGAGGCGCAGTGCCTCGACCGTGGAGTCCACCTCCTGCTTCGTCGTCCGCCAGCGCTCGGCATCGTGGAACGCGATCGTCGTCAGCCGCTGTTCGACGGAAGCGATCCTCTGCTCCATGGACGCCACGCGCGCGGAGAGGCCGCGGCCCGCCGATGGCGCGGCCGGCTCCCGGAGTACGGTCAGGTGCCCGATGCGGTGCTCGAGCGCGCGTGTCGCATCCGCTCCATCCATGGTCCGACGCGCCTCACCCTGTGAGGAGATGGTGCGACGCGCGGTACGTGGCGCGAGTAATCACTACCCAGCAGCCGTTAGAACGCCGTCGCGAGCGGGATCGAGCGGTACCGTTAGACCGGCGTTTGTCGACCCTGAGCCGGAGTGCGTCTTCCCTAACGCCCGGGCCGCCCTGCATCGACGCTCGTGTGACGCCCTCCGCTCACCGTATCTGCCGGGCAGCGGCCTGGACGGAGCCCTCACGGGGGCCGTCGGGGCCGTGACCGTCCAGACAGGACGGTGGTCACCAGTGCCGGCGGCTCCCAGCCGGGATCAGTTCCAGAAAAGGAGGAGGTCTGATGTTCTCACCCACGCGAAGGCCCGCGACCCGTGTCGCAGTGCCGCTGCTCACCGCCCTTCTCGCGGGGGCGTGCGGTCCGTCGTCCGAGGAACGTGAGCGAGCGGCATCGCTCGAGGAGGCGGCAGCGCAGCGGGACAGTCTGATCCTGGAGGTGGCCGACCTCGGGAGATTCGTCAGTGACATCGGCTCGGAGCTGGCCGAGGTGAGCCTCGAGGGGTCACAGCACACGGTGATTGCAGAATCGCCTGCGCAGGCCACGCGGGACTCGATCATTGCGAAGGTGCAGTATCTCAATACCCTGGTTGGTGAGACGCGCAGTCGCCTCGAGCAGAGCCGGCGGCGTGTCAACGGGCTGTCGGCACGGTCGGATTCGCTACAGGATCTCCTTGCGCAGACGATCACCAACTACGAGCGGATTCTGGAAACCCAGCGGGAGACGATCGCAACGCTCACCGCCCGGATCGACACGCTCGAGATCACGAACGTCCAGCTGGCCGCCAACGTCGACACACTATCCGCCACTGTGGATACGCTCCGTGCCGAAACGTCGACCGTGTACTACGTGGTCGGTACGAAGGACGAGCTCCTCGAGCGGGGGATCGTCCAGGAAGAGGGAGGTGCCCGGTTCCTGTTCATCTTCGGAAAGCGAGGCAAGACCCTGGTTCCGGCTCGGGATATCGATCCGACGGCGTTCACGGCCCTCAACAAGTACGAGGTAACGCGGATTCCGCTCCCGGACTCCACGGCCCAGTACCGCATCGCATCGCGTCATCCGCTCGAGCATCTGGCGAGCCCGGTCGACGATGACGGCGAGCTTGCCGGAACGCTGGACATCGCGGCGCCCGACGCCTTCTGGCGCAATTCCAGGTTCCTCATCGTGGTGCGCGATAGCTAGTCGAGGGCTGCACGCGGCCGCGCCATCCCCTCGCCGCGATCCGGGCGCCACAGGCGCGCGTCGCGGCGGGGAAGGGCACCCCCCGTCGGGCTTCTCGCCCGGGCGAACCGGTTGCTATCTTCCCTTACAATCGGTCGATGGGGTGAGCCGCGGCTCGTGTGCGCGGCAGCCTTGCCAACGCTCCTGCAATCCGGTGAGACGTGCGGCCAGCAGTTGCCCTGCACGTCGTCCTTCTCGCGGTGCTCGCGCCCACGCCGGCCATCTCACAGTCGGTGGAAGAAGCGACGGCGACACGCCTGAGTGGGTCCTCACCCGTCATCGACGGGCGGCTCGACGATGCCGTGTGGCAGGGTATCGACGCCCTCACGGACTTCGTTCAACAGAACCCGATCGAGGGGGCAGCGCCGAGCGAGTCCACTGAGGTTCGCATCGTGTACGACGAGCATGCGCTCTTCGTGGCGTTTCGCGGATACGATCGGGCGCCTGAGTTGGTGGTGGGCCGCTTGGTGCGGCGCGACCAGCGAGTCTCCGCAGACAACTTCTCCCTGTTCCTCGACTCGTACAATGACCGACGCACGGCGTTCGAGTTCTCGATCAACCCGTCGGGGGCCCGGCGAGACGTCTTCATCTACGGTGATGGCATCGGCCGTGACGATTCCTGGGACCCGGTGTACGACTGGGCAACGCGGCTCGACTCGCTTGGATGGACGGTGGAGATGCGGATTCCCTTTTCGCAACTCCGTTTCACGACGACCGATTCGCTCTCGTTCGGCTTGCGGCTGCGCCGCACCATCAACCGGCGGAACGAGGAGGTGAACTGGCCGTTCTTCCCGCGGGACCAGGCGGGAGAGGTGTCGAACTACGGCCGTCTCGTTGGTCTCGTCGGGGTGCCATCCCCGCGCCGACTCGAGGTCCTGCCGTACGTGTCCGCGAGCTCCACCTTCGAGCCGGCGGATGATGACAACCCGTTTGTCTCCGGACGGAGCGCGGACGCGCGGATCGGGGGGGACGTCAAGCTGGGGGTCACGAGCGGCATCACTCTGGATGCCACGGTCAATCCCGACTTCGGGCAGGTCGAGGCGGATCCCGCGGTCGTCAACCTCACGGAGTTCGAGTCGTTCTTTCCCGAGCGTCGGCCGTTCTTCGTCGAGGGAACGAACCTGTTCGTTGTGGGCCTTGAGCCGCCGCAGGGTGGGCGGTTCGGCGGCGGGCAGGAGGGCTTGGTCTACACTCGCCGCATCGGGCGGGCCCCCCAATTGTCACCCGACATTGAGGACGGCTACGCGGAAGAGGTTCGCCAGACGACGATCCTCGGTGCGGCGAAGCTGAGCGGGCAGATCGGGAATGGCTGGGCGGCCGGCCTGTTGCAGGCGGTGACGGCGAAGGAGTCTGCCGCGACCGTGGATGGGAGCGGTGTGGAGGAGCGTGCGCCGGTCGAACCACTGACAAGCTATTCGGTGCTGCGGGCACAGCGAGTGGTGGGTGAGGGGCGCGTTGCGTACGGGGCCGCGGGGACGTTTACGGTACGGGACCTCGACGAGCTCGCTTTCGACGAGCTGCACCGGCACGCCGCCACCGGTGGCCTCGACGTCATCGCACGGTTCGGTCGCCGTGAGTACGAGTTTGCAGCGTCGGTGCTCGGCTCCCGGGTCGACGGAAGCACGGCGGCCATGCTCGAGACCC
>JBDHDN010000510.1:0-2956 GCA_039591485.1 Gemmatimonadota bacterium | reverse complement strand
TCCGGCCCAGGCAGGCCTCGGCGAGGGCGTTCAGGTTGTCGACCCGACCCACCGTGACGATGGCGTATCGACCGTGGTGGGATCCGACCAGCAGCGGCTGGTCCTCGTAGTCGCTGATGACGCCGAGGCCCATGCGGCCGTGGTACTTCGGCAGATCTTCCTCGAACTTCGTGCGGAAGGGCGTGTTGGAGATGTCGTGGATGTTGCGCTTGAAGCCTTCTTCGACTCTCACCACCATCCCGCCACGCGAGGTGCCGAGGTGGGAGTGGTAGTCGGTCCCGTAGAACAGGTCGGCCACACAGTCATCCTTGGAAACGACGCCGAAGAACCCGCCCATTTTTCCTCCTTGTGGTCGCGCCGCGCGGGCGCGCGTCGGGGGCGAACAGTCTAAGGGCGGAACCGGGCGGACGGTCACCGGAGAGAGTGAACAAAAAGACCCCTTCGGTCTCTTTGTCAGTGCTCCAACCAGCCGCTGCAAAGAGCGAGGAAGCTGATCGTGTCCATGGTGGTGCCCAGAGTCTTGTCGAGTGGCGCGAACGAAAGCCATCCAATTGGTCCGCTATCTGAAGCGGCAGTTCTTCTCCGTCAATCCCTCTGGCGGTATATAGAACTCGAGCGTCTCTGTCCTAGTGTCTCCCCCGAACTGGGGATGGTAAAGGGGGTGATGTCCTTGAGACGAGTCCTTCTCGTACTCGCGATCGTATGCGCTCTGCCGGCGGCCGCGCAGGAGAGCGACAACTACAGACTCACCGAGCACACGTTCAATGCCGGAGGCCATCCGGCCGACGGCGTGTCGTTGACCTCGGCGAGCTACCGCGTCTCGCTCGATGCCATCGGAGACAGCGTGACGGCTCGCTGGCTCGGCGGCGCGTCGTACCAGATGGACGGCGGCTTCGTCTCGGCCTATCCACCGCCCGGCGAGGTCAACGACCTGCTCTTCGCCGACGCCGCGACGCTCGTCTGGTCGCCGGACGGATCCGGCGGCCACTACAACCTGTACCGCGCCCTGATGAGTACCCTGCCGGGTTCGGAGTACGGCTCGTGCGAGCAACCGGGTCTGGCCGGCGAGACCGCGTTCGACGCCGACGTTCCTCCAGCCAGTGACTGCTACTTCTACCTGGTCACCGCGGAGAACCGGCTGCACGAGGAAGGCACCAAGGGCTGGAGCAGCTCCGGTGCCGAGCGTCCGAACCCGTATCCCTGTCCGTAAGCGAGGTGACGATCATGATCTCGAGCAGATCGATACCGGCACTCCTGACGATCGCGCTTGTCTGGACAACAGGTGCGGCCATGGCCGCGAGTCCACCCGAGCTGGTGAACTACCAGGGCGTCCTGCGCGATGACGTGGGCGCTCCTTTGGACGGCAGCTTCGACATGGTCTTCCGCCTCTACGACTCGGACGGAGGCCCCAACTGCGAGGGCGGCACCCTGCTTCTCACCGACAGCCACCTCGCGGCCGGCACCGGGGCGGTTCAGGTGACCGACGGGCTGTTCAACGTCCCGCTGGGGAGCGGGAGCATCAGCGGGCCGTTGCCTTCCCTTTCCCAGGCATTCGGCAACTACTCGGCCATCTACATGGAGGCGGAGGTGGGACCGGTGGGTGGCCCCGGCGAGGTACTTTGCCCGCGGATCCGAGTGGTCGCCGCCGCCTACTCGTTGAACGCGGACCGTCTCGACGGGACGGATTCGAGCGCCTTCATGCGCAGTGACGCATCCGATACCTTCACCGGGACCGCCCTGACCGTCGACGGAGGGGCCACGCTCGATGTCAACGGTACGCTGCGGATGGACGGTGCCGTGACCAAGGCCACGACCGGTCTCGTGGCCAATCTCAACGCCGATCTGCTGGACGGCCTGAATGCGAGCTCGTTTGCAGGTGCCGTCCACGGTCACACCGGTGGCGAGATAACGGGCACCGTCGGCAACGCGAGCACGCTGGACTCCATCGACTCCTCCCAGTTCCTGCGAAGCGACACGAACGACGAGTTCAGCTTTGGCACGTTGACTATCGGCGCCACGGCGATGCTGGACAGCGTGGGCACCATTCAGGCGCCAACCTACACCGACCGGGACGATGGCAGCTACGTGCTGGATCCGTCTTCCGTCTCGACGATGAACAGTATTGCTTTGCGCGGCAACAGCATGCACTACAACTGGGGTGGACCGGACGAAACCGTCAATCTCTACTTCTACGACGACGGTTCCAGCAACGGCGAGCAAATGATGTTTGACCCCTTCAACGAACGGTTCTACTTCTCCGCGCAGGTCGAAAGCCCGAATGCGGCCAGGTTCGACCGTTTCACCGACTGGGACAGCCCGACCTACTGGGTCGACCCCGCGAGCGCCTCATCGGCCAGGCTGTACGGCAATCTGCACATGGGGTACGGCAGCGCAGCCGACTCGGACTTCTTGTACTTCGACCAGGACGCGCAGTACCTGGCATGGAGAGATACCTCGACGTCGTTCATCCTCAGCACACGGCTGCTCGTCGAGGGCTCTCTCAATGCGCCGATCTTCTACGACAGCGACGATTCGAGCTACTGGCTGAGCCCTGCCTCGACCAATTCGGGGTTCCTGAGGGGCAATCTCCAGATCGGTTACGGTAGCTCTTCCGATGACGACTACCTGTATTTCGACCTGGGCGGGGAGTCTCTGTCCTGGAACAACACCTTCAACAGGTTCTTCTTCTCGGACGACATCCATGTGGACGGAGGGGCACACGCCATCGAAGGGTCCGGCGTTCTGGCAGGCGGTTTCTTCACGGACTCCGATGACAGTGGAGAGGCCTACGTCGGATATGGAGATTACGGAGTTTACGCCACGGGCGATTATGACGCCGGCTATTTCAACGCGGACGCCGTCGGTGGTTGGGGCATCGAGGCCTACGGGCAATCCATGGGGGGGCACTTCCAGGACTTGACCTCGAGCAACTACGGGCGCGTCGGCTACGACACCT
>JBDHDN010000509.1:0-2967 GCA_039591485.1 Gemmatimonadota bacterium | reverse complement strand
CGTCCCTGATACATCACCGCCACGCGCTCGGCGAGGTGCTGCACGACCGCAAGGTCATGTGCGATGAACAGGTAGGTGAGCCCATGCCGCTCGCGAAGATCCGCCAGCAGGTTGAGCACCTGGGCCTGCACCGAGACATCGAGCGCCGAGACCGGCTCGTCGAGCACGAGGAACTCCGGTCGGACGGAGAGCGCGCGAGCGATGCCGACCCGCTGGCGCTGGCCGCCGGACAGTTGGTGCGGATACTTGTCGAGCAGGTCGTCGCTCAGACCCACTTCCGCGAAGAGCTCCGCCACGCGGGTGTCGGCTGCCGCACCGCGGTACATCCGGTGCACCAGCAGCGGCTCCCGCACGGCGCGTCCGACGCGCATGCGTGGATTCAGCGATCCCGCCGCGTCCTGGAAGACGATCTGCATCCGCCGCCGAAGCCCGCGCAGCGCTGCGCGATCCAGCGCGAACACGTCCTGCCCGTCGAAGCGCACCCGGCCCGACGTCGGCTCGAGCAGCCGAAGCAGGATCCGGCCGAGGGTGGTCTTGCCGCTGCCGCTCTCGCCCACCAGTCCGAGCGTCTCACCGCGCGCGATCGTGAGGCTCACGTCGCGTACCGCTTCGAGCGCGCGGCTGCGCCCGAACAAGCCACCGCCGGAGCGGAACATCTTCGAGATCCGCTCGATCTGAATCAGCGGCACATCGCTCACGACGACCTCCGGGCGGGCTCGTCCAGCAGCCAGCAGCGGGCAGCGTGCCGCGTCGCGGCGTGCGGCATCTCGGGTGCCTCGACGCGGCAGCGCTCCCACGCATGGCGGCACCGGGGATGGAACCGGCAGCCCGTGGGCCACTGCGCCGCGGACGGTACGGAACCGGGAATGGCTGCGAGCCGCCCGACCGCGTGTCCCACGCGAGGCGCCGCCGCGAGGAGCGCTTCGGTGTAGGGATGCTTCGGCGCCGTAAACAGCTCCCGTGCCGCCGCGTGCTCGACGAGCTGCCCCCCGTACATGACGGCGATCCGATCGGCGAGCCGCGCCACCACGCCCAGATCGTGCGAGATGAGAATCGTCGCCATGCGCCGGCGGTGCGTGACGTCGGCCAGGAGGTCGAGGATCTGCGCTTGCACGGTGACGTCCAGGGCCGTGGTCGGCTCATCGGCGATGAGGACACTCGGATCGCACGACAGGGCTATCGCGAGCATGACCCGCTGCTGCAGTCCCCCGCTCAGCTCGTGCGGGTACGCGTCCACCCGCAGCTCCGGATCGGGCACGCCCACCTGACCGAGCAGCGTGACTGCGCGGGTCCGTGCCTCCCCGCGGGTGAGGGGGAGGTGCGCGCGGATCGTCTCGGCGATCTGCACTCCCACCTTCAAAACTGGATTCAAGCTCGCACCCGGATCCTGAAACACCATCCCGATCTCGGCACCCCGGATGCGCCGGAGCTCGGCGGGCGACAGTGCCATGAGATCCCGTCCGCGGTACGCGATTGCGCTCCCCGGTTCGATCCGCCCCGGCTCGTCGATGAGCCGCAGTAGGGACATCGCCATGACCGACTTCCCCGAGCCCGATTCGCCGACGATGCCGAGCGTCTCGCCCTCGGCGAGGTCGAAGCTCACGCCGTCCACTGCTCGAGTGACGCCCGTGCGGTCGCGGAAGGTGGTTCGGAGGTCGCGGACGCTGAGGAGAACCGTCATGTGACGCGCGGGTCGAGGCGTTGCCGGAGCGCGTCGCCCGCGAGACTGAAGGCGAGCACGGTCACGACGATTGCGATGCCGGGAAACAGCGCCACCCACGGCGCCGTACGTAGTGCGGCCTGCCCGTCGGCGATCATCTGTCCCCACGACGGAGCCGGGGGGCGGACGCCGAGCCCCAAGTACGACAGCCCCGCCTCCAGCAGGATGATCTGCCCGATGCCGAGCGTTGCGCTGACGATGATCGGCGCGGCGACGTTGGGCAGTATGTGTCTGCCGATCACGTGCCGCCGTCGCATGCCGAGTGCCCGCGCCGCGTGCACGTAGGGCCGGGACCGCACGCTCAGCGTCTCCGCCCGAACGATGCGACTGGTGTCGAACCAGCTCGTGAGGCCGAGCACCGCGATGAGACCGGGCATGCCGAGGTCCGGCCACAGCGCCACGATCACGAGCACCAGGAAGACCCGCGGCATGGCGAGGGCCGCGTCCACGACGCGCATCAGCAGTCCATCGATCCATCCGCCGGCGATTCCGGCGACGAGTCCCACCACGGTGCCGAGGGTGATCGAGAGCGCCACCGACAGCGCGGCGATGGCGAGCGAGAGCCGTGCGCCGTGCAGCACGCGACTCAGGACGTCACGGCTGAAGAAGTCGGTGCCGAAGGGATGCTCGAGCGAGGGCGGCGCGTACTGCCGTTGGGCCAGGTCGACGTGGGTGGCCGGGTCGTGGCTCGCGAGCCACGGCGCTGCGAGCGCTGTGCCGACGAGCAGGATGATCAAGCCGAGCCCGACCAGTGCTTGACGGTCCCCCGGCGGAAGGGTGCGTCCCGTCATGCCGCCGGCTCCCGGGTGCGGGGGTCGAGTGCCCAGTAGAGCAGGTCGGCGAGCAGGTTCCCCGTCACGACGAGGGTCGCGGCGAGGATCGCCGCCCCGGTCACGACCGCGTAGTCGCGCGCCTGGATGGCGTCGACGGTGAGTTTGCCCATCCCCGGCCAGGCGAACACGGTCTCGACCAGGACCGCTCCCGACAGCAGCAGCGGGAACGCGAGGCCGAACAGCGTCACGATCGGGAGCAGTGCGTTCCGGAGGGCGTGGCGCAACAGCACCGCCCGAGTGCCCAGCCCTCGCGCCCGGGCCGACCGGATGAAGTCCTGCCCGATCGCCTCGAGCATCGCCGCGCGCTGGTAGCGCGCGATCACCGCCGCGCCGGCGAGGCCGAGGGTGAGCCCCGGCAGTATCAGATGGGTGAGCCGATCCCACACGCGGCCGAAGAACGGCAGCTGCGCGTGC
>JBDHDN010000508.1:0-2970 GCA_039591485.1 Gemmatimonadota bacterium | reverse complement strand
AAGACCAGGACGAATCGGGTCAGATGCCGCATAGCCACTCCTTACAAAGGGGAAAGGTCTCATTCCGGCCGCCAATATTGAGCCGCGAATCCCGAACCGCAATGTCGTATTAGTCGGTTAATATTTACCGTCGGTAAGTATCTCCGGTCGCCGCGGCACCGGCCACGCCCCGGTGGCTCCGCATTCGCATCCGCTCGGACCATCCTGCATCTTCTCTCCAACTCCCCGCTTTGCGGCGGGCACCCCCAACGCTCGGGTTCCGGAGGAAGCCGGAGATGAGCAACGAGCCCCCACTCGTCACACGGATGGAGCGCCCTTCCGCATCCAGCCGGCGGAGCCACGCACCGGGCCTCCCCGAAGACCTGCTGCGCGACTCCGCACGGCGGCTGCGCGTCGTCGCTCTCATCTACGCTGCCGGGTTCTTGGTCTCCGAGAGCGTCTATGCGTGGGTCGACCCCATCGCCCGCGAGGCGATCACCCACTTCTACGGCTGGGGCCCCGGCGCGATCTCGATCGCCGTGGCGCTGGGGGTGGCGGTGCTCGCGAGCAGTCGCCGCGTGCCGCCGGCAACCCTCATGAACATCGGGCTGGTGTTCGAGGTGGCGGCGGCCTACGGCATTGCCTTCGCCACGTACTGGGGCGTGTACCGAGGACTCGACTACCTGCCGGAGCATCTGGAGATCCTCGGCCTGTCGTTCGTCGCGCCGTGGATCATGTTCTTCACGATCGTCTCTCCCAACGAGCCGAAGAAGGCGCTGCTGGCCGCCATCGCGGCGGGAAGCGCCGTCCCCGTCACGCTGGTGCTCACGATCAGGTACGGCGGCACCTCCATCGTCATGACGCCAAGCCTGATGGTGAGCAGCATGCTCGTACCGTACGTCATGATCGTCCTGACGGCGTGGGTCGGGGCGCGCGTGGTGTACAAGCTCGGCACCGCCGTGACGGCCGCGCGGGAGATGGGGAGCTACCGCCTCACGCAGCGCCTGGGAGGAGGAGGCATGGGTGAGGTGTGGCAGGCGAAGCACCGGATGCTCGCGCGACCGGCGGCGATCAAGTTGATCCGGCCCGACAAGCTCGCAGGCGACGATCGCGAGAGTCAGGCGACCCTGCGGCACCGCTTCGAGCGCGAAGCGCAGGCGACGGCCCTGATGCGCTCACCGCACACCATCGACGTGTACGACTTCGGCGTGACGGCGGACGGCACGTTCTACTACGTGATGGAGTTCCTCGAAGGCTTCGACCTGGAACGCCTCGTCGAACGCTTCGGGCCGATGCCGGCGGAGCGGGCCCTGCTGTTGCTGCGGCAAGTGTGCGATTCGCTCATCGAAGCTCACGAGAACGACCTGATCCACCGCGACATCAAGCCGGCGAACATCTACCTCTGCCGGCGGGGACGGCTGGTGGATTTCGTGAAGGTGCTCGACTTCGGCCTCGTCAAACCACAACGCGAGCGCGGGCCCGACAGCGTCAAGCTCACGGCCGAACAGGAAGCGAGCGGCACGCCGGCCTACATGGCGCCGGAGCAGGCGTGCGGCGATCCGGTGGACGGTCGGACGGACATCTATGCGGTCGGCTGCGTGGCCTACTGGCTCGTCACCGGTCAGCTCGTGTTCGGTGGAAGAACTCCGCTCGAGATGATGGCGCGGCATCTCCAGACGTCCCCGATCCCCCCCTCCGAGCGCACGGAGCTCGCCATCCCGCGTGAGGTCGACGACGTCATTCTCTCGTGCCTCGAGAAGGATCCGGCGCGGCGTCCCCAGAGCGCGAACCGGCTCGACGCGCTGCTCGCCGCCTGCGGGAGCGAGCGGCCGTGGACGCCGGACCGCGCTCGCGAGTGGTGGACGCTCCACCAGCCGACCGTCGCGGCAACCCAGGCAACGGGCGGCGAGCGGATCCAGTTGATCTGACTCCCGGGAACCTCACTGCAGGCCCGGCGTTCGTCGCTGTACCACCGACCGCACGCGGACGAGACTCGAGGTGGCGCGTGCGCCGCGCTAGCGACACCCGCCCTGCTCCAGGACATACCCGGCAACGGTTCCCACGGGGGCGATCCACAGCCGGTTCTCGGGGTCCCGCGCATAGGCGATCAGGGCTTCCAGCATTGCCAGCCGGGTCGTCTGCACCCCGCCGGAGCCCATCTCATGGCCGGCCAGCACGAGCCACTGGCCGTCTTCCTTCACCCGTTCGAGCACGGGACGGAGATCCTCCAGGTCCTTCCCGTCCATGTCCGCGCCCATCACCTTCGCGAGGTCGCAGAAGCCCGGGTCGTTGGGCACCTCGTCCATGTAGCCCCGCCCCGCGGTGAACAGCTCCGCGACGACCGGCACGTAGCTGCGGGTCTCCCGGCCTCGGCCAACGAACATCTGGCCGCACGGGTAGGCAAACACCGCCGGCGTCACGCCGAGCAGGTCGGCGAGCTGCCGGTTGGCCTCGCTGACCTCGCTCCGCATCTGCTCCAGCGAATAGCGCTCCAACGCCTTGTCCCGCGCCCACAAAAAGTTGCCCGAGCAGGGGTGAATGAGCGAGTGGTTGCCGATCTCGTGCCCCGCCGTCACCGCGCGCCTCCAGCCGTCCAGCCGCTGCTCGACCGCCCCGGGGACGACGAAGAAGGTGGCCGTGACGCCGAGCCGGTCGAGCAGCGCCATGCCCGCATCGATCTGGCTTGGACGCGCATCGTCGAAGCTCAGACTGACAGCGCCGCGCGTGCCGTCGGGCCACGAGAACGCACGGTCTTCCGTCTGCCCTGCGGTACCTCGTGCGAGCAGGGCTGCGGCGGAGAGCAGGATCACAAGGAATCGACGTGTGTCAGTCACCGGGTCACCTCGGCCGCGCAGGGTGCTCGACAGCGATCGAGTGAAAGTGCGGTTGGCACGCGACGCACGCCAGGGCCCTGGTCGTCGCCACCCAACCCAGTGTGTAACCCCGTTTGCGATCCCTCCCACACGCGACCCGATGCGTGTACTTTGCACG
>JBDHDN010000507.1:0-2980 GCA_039591485.1 Gemmatimonadota bacterium | reverse complement strand
TCAGCATACCCCTCACCGTCACCGCCGTCGATGCTGCGAACGGTGACCTCGTGCTCTTCGGCGACGGCGGTGACAGCCGGGCATCGCTCGTGGATGCGCTCACGGCCGCGTGCTCGCTCCCCGTCTTCTACCCGCCGGCAATCCTGGGCGGTCGCGAGCTCGTGGATGGGGGCCTGCGGTCCGTGCTCCCGCTCGGTGTTGCCGCGGCGTTCGAGCCGCGCCTCATGATCGGAATCCGCGTTGGGCCGTCATTTCGTGCCCGGCCAGCCGCTTCCGGCGGAGTGGTGCCTCCCTTGCTTCAGGCGCACAATCGCGCGATGCGCACGCTGATGGCTGCGCAGACGGATGCGGAAATCAGCCGCTGGCGCGGCGGCTCGGTCCCGCTGATCCTGGTCGAACCGGAAGTACATCAGGCAGCGACGTTTGCCATCGGGAAGGTGGTCGCGTACGTCGAGGAGGGATACCGCCGAACGGTCGAAGCGGTCGAGCGCTCCTCGTACCGGGATTTGCTCCGAGCGTCCCCGAGCGAGTGACCCCCGGAGGACGAGGGCCGGTCGTTCGTGGCCAGTGCCACCCGAGTCGTGACGCCCCTGCCCCCGCTGTTACTTTTCTGAGCGGTGTCGGCCAGGCTGGCGGGACCCCTCGATCGGATGGACGGAGCCGGAGCCCGACGGTGCCCGTTTGTCAGACACCTCGCCGCTCTCGGAATCGTCCCGGGTGCAGTGAAGGAGCCAACGGTAACCGCCGGCGCCGAGCGCGGGAGCAGAGCATGACGGAAACCGCGGTCAAGTACTTCAGCGTCGCCGAGGCGAACGCCACGCTCCCGTATGTGCGCCGTATCGTCGAGGACATCGTCGCCGAGTATGAGGGCTGGAAAGATGCGATCTACCGATACGAAGTGATCGCGGCGGGTAACACGGCCGACTCAGGCGAGTCCGACGAGCAGATCCAGCTGCGGGGCGAGGTGGACGAGATCGCACAACGCATCAATGCATACATCAACGAGTTGACGTCTGTGGGCTGTGTGTTCAAGGGCTTTGAGGGCGGCCTCGTGGACTTCCACAGTCAGCTTCACGGGCGGGAAGTCTATCTCTGCTGGCGGCTCGGGGAGCCCGACGTGAGCCACTGGCATGAAGTCGAGTCGGGTTTCGCAGGGCGCCAACCTCTCCCTCCAGAACTCCTGCGCGGAGACGCCGAGTAGATGTCACTGGTGCTGTTCGTACATATCCTGGGTACCGCAATGTGGATTGGCGGCACGCTCGCCGGCTTGGTGGTCGTCTCAACGGCCCAAGATGAGCCCGGACCGGTGAAAGCCGGCGCGTTCCGGATCGTGGCCCGACTGCACACCATGGTCATCGGCTTCGGTGCGCTGCTGGTGCTTGGCTCGGGGGTCATCTTGACCATGGCGTTGGACACGGAGGGGTTGGGCGATCTCATGCGGGATCCCAAGCTCTGGGTCATGATTCTCACCGGGATTCTTGCGGGGCTGATCGTGCTGTTCGTCGGGCTGCCGACGGCGTCGCGGCTCGGCGCGCTCGCGGTCGCGTCCGACAGCGGTGCGCTCCCTCCCGCGCTCGAGATCTATCGCAAGCGCCTGGGTGTCCTCACGATGGTCTCCGGTACGCTGGCGGTCCTCTCACTGCTGGCATGGTATGTCTTCTGAGCGTAGCGGTGCCCGAAATCGCCGTGCACCCAGCCTTGAGGCATGATGGCTGAGGAGCGCTGGCGCCTCACGCAAGCCATCAAGGCCCCGACGGAGGGGCCGACGTACGAGCCCGTACACCGCCTGGGCCGGATGGTCCTGCGGGCCGCCACGCACATGGGCCGGTTCTCCTATCTGGTCGTGGAGATTCTGCGAGGGCTCGGCGAGTGGCGTATCTGGGTGTCGCGCACGTTCGAGCAGGCTCAGCAAGTCGGTATCGGCTCTCTCTTCATCGTGCTGTTGACGGCGGCATTTGCCGGTGGCGTGACGTCACTCCAGGCCGGCTACCAGTTCACGGGGGGCATCCCGGTGTATTTCGCCGCCGGCGTGATCGTGCAGTCAATCATCCTGGAACTGGGACCGGTGCTGACTGCGATGGTCCTTGCGGGGCGGATCGGAGCCCGCTACGCGGCGGAGTTGGGGACGATGCGCGTCACCGAGCAGATCGACGCGCTGGAGAGCCTCGGTCGCTCGCCGGTTTCCCACCTCGTGATCCCTCGCGTCGTAGCCGGCACCCTGATGATGCCTATCCTCGTGATCTTCGCGGATTTCACCGGCATCCTCTCGGGATGGGCGGCCGCCACGCAGACACTGGAGATCACCAACGCGGACTTCATCTACGGCGCTCGGTACTTCTTCAAGCCGTACGACCTGTGGTACTCGCTCGTCAAGTCCCTGTTCTTTGGTCTGGCGGTGACGCTGGTACCGTGCTACATGGGCTTCAATACCCAGAAGGGAGCGGAGGGCGTCGGGCGGGCAACCACTGCGGCGGTCGTCACGGCTTCGGTGCTGATCCTGGCGCTCGACGCCTTCCTGTCGCAGATCCTGCTCGTATGACGACCGCGGAACGGTGGAACCAAGAGCCGGCGATCGGGTGGCGCTCAGGTGCGGCGCCCAGTGCGGCAAGCAGGCCGGACGGGGCACTCCGCGCACCGCGGTTGGCGCGCGGTGCAGATACGAGCCCCGAGGTCCATCAGTGCCTGATTGAACTCCCAGGCCACGGCGGGCTTCCGCGGAAGCAGACGCTCCGCAAGTTCCCATATGGGTCGGAGCAGCGTCGCAGCTCCACCGTGATTCCCGCTGCGACGGCTGCCGAGGGCGAACACACGGGTCAACACTCGGGAGACGTTGGTGTCCACGGCGGGCGCGCGCTTTTCGTAGGCGAACGTGGCGACGGCGCCGGCCGTATACCGGCCAATGCCGGGCAGCGTTTCCAGCGTCGTCGGATCGTCCGGCACGATGCCGTCGTGGTCGCGGCTGACGATGCGCGCCAAGCGG
>JBDHDN010000506.1:0-2981 GCA_039591485.1 Gemmatimonadota bacterium | reverse complement strand
ACGGGCCCCGCGTCGGCCGTGCCCAACGAGCTTGCCATCGACAACGACATCATGGTGCTGGCGAACCCCGAAATCGCGCGGCTGCCGGACTGGGTGGTGGGGCTCGTGGCGGCCGGGGGACTCGCCGCCGCCCTCCCCACCGCCGCCGGCCTCCTGCTCGTGATCTCGACGTCCGTGGCCCACGACCTCCTGAAGAGGACCGTGCTGCCGGCGATCACCGAGCACGGGGAACTGCTCACCGCCCGCACGGCCGCCGGCATCGCCGTGCTCGTCGCCGGATACTTCGGCATCAACCCGCCCGGGTTCGTCGCGCAGGTGGTGGCGTTCGCCTTCGGATTGGCAGCTGCCTCGTTCTTCCCGGCAATCATCCTCGGCATCTTCACCAAGCGGACCAACACGTACGGTGCAGTCGCCGGCATGCTCTCCGGGCTGGCGTTCACCGCCTCGTACATCGTGTACTTCAAGTTCACGCACCCGGAGTTGAATTCGCCGGAGCATTGGTGGCTCGGCGTATCGCCCGAGGGCATCGGGACCATCGGGATGGCCGTGAACTTCGCGGTCGCGATCGGCGTCTCCCTGCTCACGCCCCCGCCCCCGGCCCACGTGCAACAGTTCGTCGAGGAGATCCGCGTGCCGCGCGGCGCCGGTCCCGGCCACGACGTCGCAGCCTGAACTTGCGGGCGGCCCGCCTCTGTCAGGGGTCAGCCCGAGCCCGTACTTTCGAACAGCAATCGATTGGAGCACGTGCAATGCGCGGCATGCGGCAACAGGATCCGTACGACGTGTGCATCGTCGGCTCGGGCGCCGGTGGCGGGATGGCCGCCAAGATCCTGGCGGACGCAGGCGCGAGCGTCATGATGCTCGAGGCCGGCCCCATGTGGGACAACACCACCGATTCGGCCATGTTCACGTGGACGTACGACGCCCCGCACCGCGGTGCCTCGACGCCCGAGCGGCAGTTTGGCGAGTTGGGCGCCAACCTCGGCGGGTGGTCCCTCGACGGTGAGCCGTACACGACGGCACCCGGCACCACATTCGATTGGTTCCGATCGCGCATGCTCGGCGGACGTACCAACCACTGGGGTCGCATCTCCCTCCGGTTCGGCCCGGACGATTTCCGCCGCCGCACGCTGGACGGGCTGGGCGACGACTGGCCGATCGGGTACGACGACATCGCCCCGTACTACGACCGCGTGGACCGGCTCATCGGCGTGTTCGGTAGTCGCGAAGGCATTCACAACCAACCCGATGGCATGTTCCAGCCACCGCCGCAACCGCGCTGCTGGGAGCTGTACGTCCAGCAGGCCGCGCGGCGCATGCAGATCCCGTGCATTTCGTCGCGCCTGTCCATCCTCACGCAGCCGTTGCACGGCCGGCCGGCGTGCCACTACTGCGGACAGTGCAGCCGCGGGTGCACGGTCAACGCCAACTTCACCTCCCCGAACGTGCTGATCCTGCCGACACTCGAGTCCGGCAACCTCACGCTCGAGACGAACGCGATGGTGCGCGAGGTCACGCACGACCGGCTCGGCCACGCCACCGGGGTGCTCTACATCGACAAGGAGACGGGCCGGGAGGAACACGTGCGCGCGCGGGTGATCGTGCTGGCCGCGAGCGCCTGCGAGTCGGCACGGATTCTGTTGAACTCGCGGTCGTCCATGTTCCCGCACGGGCTCGCGAACTCGAGCGGGACCGTGGGGAAGTACCTGACGGACACGACCGGCACGGACGTGGCCGGGTTCATTCCCACCCTCATGGACGGCATCCCGCACAACGAGGACGGCGCCGGCGGTGCGCATCTCTACATGCCGTGGTGGCTCGACAACACGACACTCGATTTCCCGCGCGGGTATCACATCGAGATGTGGGGCGGTCGCGGGATGCCGAGTTACGGGTTCATGGACAACATCCACCGCTTTCCGGGTCACGAGCACGGGTACGGGCCGGGCTTGAAGGACGAGTACCGGCGGTACTATGGGTCGGTCGTCGGGTTCTCCGGCCGTGGCGAGATGGTCCCGAACGACGACACGTTCTGCGAGATCGACCCCGATACGGTCGACCGGTGGGGCATCCCCGTGCTGCGGTTCCACTTCAAGTGGACCGACCACGAGTACCGGCAGGTCAGGCACATGCAGGAGACCTTCCGCGCCCTCATCCGCGAGATGGGCGGCGAGCCGTTCGGCGAGATGCCGTCGGCGGAGGACGGTTACGGCATCGCGGCCGGCGGACGGATCATCCACGAGTTGGGTGTCACCCGGATGGGCGCCGATCCGTCGCGCTCGGTGCTCAACGCGCAGTGTCAGGCGCACGACGTCCCCAACCTGTTCGTCGCCGACGGCGGGCCGTTCGTCTCCCAGGCGGACAAGAACCCGACGTGGACGATCCTGGCGCTGGCGTGGCGCACAGCCGACTACATCATCGCGCAGCGACGCGCGGGGGCCCTATGACCGAGCGACCCGACATGCACGTGTCCCGGCGGGACGTGGTGCGCACCCTCGCCGCAGCCGCCGCCACCGCCGCGTTCAGCTGGACGCCCGCCGAAGTGGTTCATGCCGCGCACCGGGTTCGCGCCGGCGGGCGATCGGTTCAAACACCCGGTTTCTTCCTGCCGGACGAGTGGGAGACGGTGCGTATCCTCGTGGACCTCATCATCCCGCGCGATGAGCGCTCGGGGAGTGCGACCGACGCTGGGGTGCCGGAGTTCATGGACTTCATCATGCTGGACGGCTCCGACCAGCGGCGTACGGCAATGCGCGGGGGGCTTGCCTGGCTCGACGCGGAGTGTCGCGAGCGGTTTGGCCACCCGTTCCGGTCGTGCGCCGACGACGAACGCACGGCGATGCTGGACGACATCGCCTACCCGGACCGGGCCGTCCCGGGCATGTCACAGGGCGTCGGGTTCTTCACGAGCTTCCGGAACCTGACGGCGAGCGGCTTCTGGACCAGCAAGATGGGGATGGAGGATCTCCAGTACATCGGGA
>JBDHDN010000505.1:0-2985 GCA_039591485.1 Gemmatimonadota bacterium | reverse complement strand
TGCAGGTCTAACGCGGCCCCGTTCGACTCGGGCAACTCTGTAACAAGTATACACCTGCAAGCCCGGAACTCTGGTCTATCTTACTGTGCATTGCTAACTTAGCTCGATGCGGATCGCGGTCTTCTCCGAGACGTTCCCGCCTCAGCGCACCGGCGTTGCGGTCGTGCTGGAACGTCTCGTCCGTCACCTCGCTCAGGAGGGACACGAGGTGCTTCTCGCTGTCCCGGTCTCATGGCGGCCGCGGGGCAGCGCGGCGATCCCCGACGGGGTGCGGTTGGTACGGGTCCCCGGAGTTCCCCTGCCGCTGTACCCCGACCTCACGCTCGGCATCCCGCATTACCCCACCGTCGGCAGGGCCGTGCGGGCATTTCGGCCCGACGTCATTCACCTCGTCACCGAGTACGCGCTCGGTCTGACGGGACTGCGACTCGCTCGGCAGCTCGATGTGCCGGCCGTGGCCTCGTTTCACTCGAACATTCCGGGGACGTTGCCCTACTATGGGCTCGCCTGGGCCAGCAATCGATGCTGGGCATACCTGCGATGGTTCCACAGCCACGCGCGCGTCACGTTCTGCCCGAGTGAGACGAACCGACGGGTCCTCGAGTCACGTGGCTTCCGGAACGTGCGGGTGTGGGCGCGGGGAGTGGACACAGATCGGTTCGCTCCGCGCCACCGCAGCGAGAGCCTCCGAAAGCGGCTCGGCTCCGGCGACAGTCTTCACCTGCTGTACGTCGGGCGCCTGGCTCCCGAGAAGGACCTTCCCGTCCTGTTCGAAGCGTACCGGCGACTCGCGCGATTCCGCCTGCCGCAGGACGTCCGCCTCACGCTCGTGGGTGATGGCTCCTACTCCGCGAGGACCCGCTCGCTTGCTCCGGCCGGGGTCACGTTCACGGGACATCTGGAGGGACCGGAGCTGAGTCAGGCGTATTCCTCGGCAGACGTGTTCGTGTTCCCGTCGCGCGTGGAGACGCTGGGAAACGTCGTGCTGGAGGCCTTCGCTTCCGGCCTGCCCGTGGTCGGCGTCGCCGAGGGCGGAACGCTCGAGAACGTGGTTGACGGCGTAAACGGCGTCCTGTGTGCACCGGGCGATCCGGACGCCCTCGCCGCCGCGGTTGCGCGACTCGCCGGCAACGCCGATCTGCGGCGGCAACTGAGCGAGAATGCGCGGCGCTGGGCCGAGGAACGCACATGGGAGCGGGCCTTCGCTCCGCTGACCGCGGCGTATCGCGAGTTGGCATCCAGCTGAAGATCCTCGACCTCACCGAATTCTACTCCCAAGCAGGCGGGGGAGTCCGCACCTACCTGGCCGCCAAGGCGGACTGGCTTTCCCGCCAAGACGACGTCGCTCACGTCCTCGTCGTACCCGGTGACGCCGATGGATGCAAATTGGTCTGCGGAACGACGGTCTACACGATCGAGGGGCCAGCCGTGCCCGGAAGTCCGGGATACCACGTCCTCTGGAAGGCCGGTCGGTTCTCCGAGATCGTGGACACGGAGCAGCCCGACATCGTGGAGCTGGGGAGCGGCTACGCCGCACCATGGCTCCTGCGCCGGGCTTCGCGCCGGCACCTTTTCAAGATCGTCGGATTCATGCACATGGACCTGCGGGCAGCGGTGAGCCAGACGGTCGCCAGGACGGCACCGGCCGTTGTGGGTATCGCAACTCGAATTGCGGAACGCTACGCGCGGTCAGCGTACGCACTCTGCGACGCTCTCGTTGTGGCGTCAGACGCCACGCGCGAGAGCGTGCTGCGCGCCGGCCTGCCCGATCCGTTCGTCGTGCCGATGGGCGTCGATCTCGCGCGGTTCCGACCGGACCTGCGAAGCCATGAGTGGCGGACCGAGCTGGGGATCCAGGACGACCGACCGGTTGGCCTCTATGTCGGACGCCTGGCCGCCGAGAAGCAGATCGACAGCCTGGCAGACATACTCCCACAGCTGCATAGCCGCACCGGGCTTACGCTCGTGATGTTCGGGGAAGGCCAACTCAGGCGTCGGCTCGAGGCGCTCGAGCAGCGGCACCCCGAGGTGGTCAGAGTACGCGGTTTCGAGTCCGATCGAGGGCGCTTGGCACGGGCCTATGCGAGTGCGGACGTCTTCATCGCGCCCGACGCACACGAGACCTTCGGCCTCGCCACGCTCGAGGCCGCGGCGAGTGGACTGCCGGTCATCGGCGCTGCGAGTGGTGCAGTCGGCGAACGCCTCGCGGGTGCGAGCTGGGGACGGACATTCACCCCCGGCGATCCGGCTTCGCTCGCCGAAGCCACGCGGGACGTGCTGTCGCGCGATCGCGATGCGATGGGCCGTGCGGCACGCCGCTGGGCCGAGGAATACTCGTGGGATCGGACGTTCAGCAAGCTGCTCGAAGTCTACCGCACGGTGCTGGAGTAGGCGGGAAGTACCTCAGGTGGCTCGTGAGGCGCCTTCCCTCCCGACGTGCACTGCGGTACGCAGTGAACGCACAGAATGTGAACGACTCGGGGCGAACCGACGTGCGCTCTGGGAGGCGCCCCGCTCCTTTGCTACTCGCTTTTCAAGGGGCGATTCTACTGAAGAGATCAGTATACCGCACCGCCGACCGCGCCCGGACGAGGCGTTCCAGCGCTCGCTCGAGCGAGCGGCGCACCGGTGGGATGTCGATATCCGGCGGATGCACCGCAACGCGGACGAGTGACGGCACCCGCACGACTGCGGTCCGCACGTCGCCGATCCCGGCTGTCATCCACGACCGCCACGGCCGAGCACTGCTCCAACTCAGGGCCGGCGAGAACATGCGGTGGCGCGCACGCAGGCTCTCGACCCAGAGGAAACGCTCGGTAAGCCACAGGTTGCGCTCCGCTGCGAGAGCCCGCGTCGAGGCACCGAAGATCCAGGCGGGCGGCACGAACCCGATCGCTTCCAGCCCGAGGCGTCCGAACATCTCCAGGCCCCGGTCCATGCGCCGCGCCGCTTCGTCCCGCCCGATCACGAGAAACTCGGCGGACC
>JBDHDN010000504.1:0-2994 GCA_039591485.1 Gemmatimonadota bacterium | reverse complement strand
AACAGCATGCAGCGAATCCTGGCATTAGCGGCGCTGTTCGCCGCGGCGCCCCCCATGCAGGTCGGTGATTCCGTGCCGGCAATCCTCCGGGCGCTGCGGCTCCCGGCGCTGGTCACGGAAGCCCGCCTGGCCGGCGTGACCGACTCGGTGGTGCGTGAGGTCCTCGACGGGCTCCGGCGGCGCGGCCTGCCCGCCGATGAGGCCGCGATCGTGGTCGGCGAAGAAGTCGACGCGGTGCACGCCGGCGCGCCCAAAGACAATTTCGGCGGGTTCGTGCAGCAGCAGTTGGACGCGGGGCTCCGCGGTCGCGCGCTCGCCGAGGCCATCCGGGCCGAGCACCGGGCCCGCGGCATCGGGCGCCCGGAGGGCCGTCCGCCGCAGGCACGGGACACCATCAAACCTGAACGGAGGGTGCCATGAACGCGCGCATTCGGTGGTTGGCTTTCGGCACGGTGCTGATCCTCGCAGCCGCCTGCAGTCGCCCGGGGGGAGAGCGAGCGAGCGAGGCCGGCGCGGCCTCCACCATGAGGGCCACAGATCACACCGTGGATGACGCCGTGGCTGTCGCACAGGCGATCGAGGCAAACGCCGCGGCGGCGGATTCGATCCTCGCAGCGCATGGACTCACCCATGCCGGGTTCGACTCCCTGATGTACCGCATCGCCGCGGATTCGGCGCTGGCCCGGGCGTACACCGAGGCGATCAACTAGCGACACGCACCCCAAGGAGGGCAAATGCTGTGGACCATAGCGCTGATCCTGATCATCCTGTGGATATTCGGTTTCGCCACCTCGTACACCATGGGCGGACTCATCCACGTTCTCCTGGTCATCGCGGTCGTGGTGGTGCTGATTCGCGTCATTCAGGGTCGGAAGGTTCTGTAAGTGACACGTTCGGTGCCGGCCCCCACGGGCTCGGTGGCCTTGGACCGTCTCTAGAAGCGGGCCGGTCGGAAGCGCAGCCAGCAGAGTGCCCCCAACTCGACCGATCGAGGGCGTGATGGAGTTGGGGGCACCGGGCGGGCCGTCGCGGGCAGCCAGAATCGACGCCGGCAGGCCCACCCACCTCATACCAGTACCTCGTACGTCGTACGTCCTTTTTCACCCCTTTGACCGATACCCCCCGCACGCGCTCGGGCGTAACGTATCACCGTAGTCGCCGGGACCGCGCTGGGTGCCGCACGCCGACGTTCGCGCCCGAGACCGGCCCGGTGGGTAGGAATCGCTGCCGAGTGAAGCGAAGCGACAAGCGCGGACCGGCCGCCGACCTCCAATCGGCGGCCGGGAGCCGTCTACCTACTGGATTCTCAGAACAGGAAGCTGGATGAGCGGGACTCAAGACTGACGCGATTCTGCTGATCGTGGTCGGGCCCTCTCGGATCGCCTTTGGCGCGTTCAGCTACAGGAGGGAAACCCACCACGCCTCGGTCGGCCCGATGGAAGTGTTGGCCAGCGAACAGCGGACCGTCAACGTGCCGGTCTGGGCCGGCGCGGAAGCGATGCCGGACCGCGCCCTCAGCCCCCAGTGGCATGCGCCCAGGTGAAAGAGCCGATCACCGGCTCTCTTGCTCACCCTCAGGCCCCGGGGAGTTGCATCCAAGTCACTCTTCGGACCGATCGGAGCGGTGATTCGGAGGGTGTTGGGCTTGGGACAACCGGATCGGTGCGATCTCTTTCATCTAGGATCCGCCCTCCCCTCGCTGGCCCTAATTTCCGTTACCGAAGCCAGAACGACGCTTGACATACGCCGCGCGGGTGGGACGCTCACGTTGCTGCTTGACGCAAGGGTGGAGAGCGTCAATATTCGCCGCATCATGATCGCGAGGGTCGGAGCCGTGGCCGAGACAGCAAAGATCAAGCCGGTGCCTGGTGTGGTTTCCGTAGCTCTCATCGAGGACAATCGGTTGGTGCGCGAGGGGATCACCGCGCTGCTGAATCAGCTCCCGGACGTCCGCGTCGTCACCAGCGGGGGGGGAGGGCAGGACACGGGGCTGCTCCGAGAGGTGAACCCTAAGGTGGTCCTCCTGGACCTCGGCTTGCGGGACGGCGACAGCCTCAAGGTGGCGGAGCAGGTCAGGAAGGAGTTACCGGAAGCCAAGATCGTCGTGATGGATCTTCTCCCGGTACACGAGGAGATCGTGGAGTTCGTCCATGCGGGCGTGTCCGGCTTCATCATGAAGGATGCCGCTCTCGACGATCTCGCGCACACCATCCGATCGGTGGCAAGCGGAGCCCACGTTCTACCGCCCCAAATGACCGGAACGCTCTTCTCCCAGATCGCGAGGGACGCAGTCGTCAAAGGTCGGTCCCAGCTGCTCGGTTCCGTGCGTATGACGAAGCGTGAACGCGAGGTGATCGGGCTCATCTCGGAGGGGTTGAGCAACAAGGAGATTGCCAGCCGGCTCCATATCGCGACCCACACTGTCAAGAGCCACGTGCGCAACATCATGGAGAAGCTGACACTACACACGCGGTTGCAGATCGCCGCCTACGCCCACAAAGACGGGGGCTTGGAGCCCTGAATCGGTGTTGGAGCCGGGCTGCCCTCCACAGCAGCCTCCAAGGGACCGCAAGCCCCTCCCCCGAACGCCCTAGTTCATCCGACTGACAACGGGACCGCTCGCTCGTTCATGCGGTCTGCGCCGGCGTTCATCCTGCCGCGGGATGTCTGTACTCACTCCTTTTTCATCCTTCTGGTCGATACCTGCCGCGGGCAACCGAGGCTAGACTGAGTCATTCATGACGGTATGTGCCGGTGGCCTGCGTGGCCCCGCCACACCAACTCACCACTGCAGGAGAAGCAGACGATGAGAACCGGTCTAGTAGTTTCAATTGCGACCCTCCTGGCCTGCGTTACGGCGAGCACAAGTCCCGCCGCCGCTCAAGGCGTTGAATCTGAGATTGAGCAAGTAGCTACCGAGGTGCAGCGTGCTTACTCCGAGTACCTACATCTGATTGCCCCGAACCACTACGATAAGGCAGCGAGCAAGCTCCG
>JBDHDN010000503.1:0-2995 GCA_039591485.1 Gemmatimonadota bacterium | reverse complement strand
ACTGCGGTAGATGGTCTCGCTGCTCCTGTACCCGGGCTCCTCGGGCACGGTGTAGTCTGCGTGGGAGAGGGTTCCTGCGGTATAGTTCACCAATTGCAGATCCAAGGACGCGGTCCACGCACTGATGGTGTCGTTGTACCACTCGTAGGGCGGCAGGAAATAGGGTGCCTCCTCTTTGGCAATCCCGAACGCACGCAGGGCCCTGTAGTTCATCTCCAGGTCTTCCGAGAACTGCGCTCTCGACACCAGCAGCGAGTCACGCTGTTCCCAGTCACAGTAGAGCAGATGCCGATCGGAGTGCGCTCCCAGGTAATGCCCCTCCGCGACCAGTTTCTCGATGAACGGGGCAAATCGAGGGTTGCGGAGAAACCGACCGGTCAGAAAGAACGAGCCGGGGATCCCATGCCGTTGCAGTACAGCGAGAATGTGCTCGCCCCCATCGGCATACTCGTCACCGGTGAAGACCAGGCTGACGTTCTTGCGCGCCGTATCCCCTCTGATGACGGCACCGTAGAGGTATTGGCACTGCGAACACCCTTCCGGTTCACTGCCGGTCCCTCCCGCCACCGCCGTTCGGCTCGAGGGTTGGCAGCTCAACACCAGCAGGGCGCACGGGACAAGGCGTCTCAGTCGCATGTGGCTCACTTCGCGAGTGCGGCACGCTGCCTGTCGGTCGGGGAGATCGGTCGCCGTCATCGAGGCTCGGTCATGACGCATGCGACCGCCGCTCCGGCACGGACGACCCGCAGACGATCGAGGAGATCGGACACGACCCACGTCCTCGGCTGAGTCTTCGGCTACGATAGGACGTTTGGTGCGGCGTGGCCAGGGTTCCGACGCTCCAGTCACTTGCCCTTCAGGGCATGTCGCCGGAGGCGCCGAGCGGCGGCTCGAGCCGCTGCATCACCGACCCCCCGCCCCTCCCAACAACGCCATCCCCTACGGCAGGTACGCCAACGGGTCGACCAGGGTCATGCCGGGTTCGTAGCGG
Source organism: Gemmatimonadota bacterium (assembly GCA_039591485.1). Classification (GTDB taxonomy): domain Bacteria; phylum Gemmatimonadota; class Gemmatimonadetes; order Gemmatimonadales; family GWC2-71-9; genus JAOTVV01. The sequence goes on along the minus strand of JBDHDN010000503.1, from coordinate 2,004 downwards.
ACCAGCTCCCGCAGAATCGGCACGTGCCCGGTGCCGTAGATTACCAAGAGGCGATCGCCGGGTTCCGTGATCCGCTGGAGGTTGGCGAAGATCCTGATGTTGCGCTCGTACCACTTCGCCGCCACTTCGGCGCCGATGAAGGTGTCGCCCGCACCGACCCGCGCAAAGCGCAGGTACACGGCGTGGTCCGCCATCAGGTTCTTCGGGTCGTTGCCGAGCCGAAGAATCTCCCCGATCGTATGTTCCCGCTGCCGGCGATTGGCCTCCGCGCCGATCCGCGCCATCTCTTCCTCGAAGAACACCACGAAGGCAGGGTCGTGTTCTTCTGCGTACGCGAGCATGGCCTCGAAGGGGGAATCGGCGAACTCGTCGATCGGATAGAGACGCGGGTGCTCGAACCGCGCCGCCAGCCGGAAGCCCAGTTGTTGAGACTCGTTGCGTGACAGCTCGTGCCGCCCCGCTCGATAGGCGTCGTAGAGGCTGTCGATCCGCGGTGCGGTCGACGGGCGGTGTTCGATCACGATCTTCGTCGGCCGAAAGCGTGTGAGCGTTTCGACCACCTCGAGGATCTCGGCCTGCTTGGCCGGCGAGAGGACATCGGCAACCTCGACCTTCACGATGTCTCTTCCGGGATTCGCGAAGTGGAAGGTGCCGACGATCATCACCTGTGCCGGTTCGGCTTCCGGCACATCCTGCGCGTGCGCGGCGCCTGACGACACAGATGCGAGGACGATCACACATATCGTCGCACGGATACGGGTCATTGGGTCGATCCTACTTGGGAGAATCAGGAAGAGCATACGGTGAGACGCGTGCAAAGTGCAAGGCGCGAAGGTACAAGGGAATGGCATTCCACCTTTCACGTTTCACCGTTCACGCTCTCCCGCCACACCGTCTCTTTCAGCTTCTTCCGTGCCCGCGACAGGTGGCTCTTCACGGTGCCCACCGGCAGCTGCATAATCTGCGCGATCTCCTCGAGCGAGCGGTGCTCGAGATGCCGCAGGATAACGCACTGGCGGTGTTCCCAGCGCAAACCGTTCAGGGCCTCCTCGAGTGCCGCGGCACGGTGGTCGGGGTGCGAGCGCTCGGCCGCCGCGTCGTTGCTTTGGGTGTCGGTGGGATCGTCCGACACCGCCGGCACGGCGGCACCGTCGAGGTTGGTGGGGGTCAACACCAGCTCGGAGAGCGGGGAGTCGGGCCGCGCGCGGCGGACGTAGTCCTGCGCCGCGTTGCCGGCGATGGCCAACAGCCACGGCGCCAGGCGGCGCTCGGAGCGATAGCGGTCGAGTGCCGCGAACGCCCGGACGAACGTCACCTGTGCCAAGTCTTCCGCCCGCTCGCGGTGGCGCACGATGCGAAATACGGATGCGAGCACGTCGTCGCGGTAGCGGCGCACCAGCTCGCCGTACGCGTCGTCCAGGCCCTCGCGCGCCCGAGCCACGACCTCGCGGTCGGATGCGGCGGAGAGATCGAGGGGCTCGGGCGGACGCGATTGGCCGGGCGAGGTCATGAGTCGGTCTACGAACGGATCGGTGGGGAGGTTTCGGAGGGCGGTAGAGCGGTCGACTGCTCGAGCGCGGCGCTCTTGCCCTCCTCAGCCACCTCCCGTCGTCCGTCGTCGCCTACGGCGCGATGTTCTGGTTCAACCGGAACAGGTTGGACGAATCGTAGCGCTGCTTGAGCGCAACCAGACGGTCCATGCTCTCGCCGTAGGCGTTGGCGACGCGGCTTTGCTCTTCGTCGGTCATGAAGTTGATGTAGACGCCACCGGTCGCATGCGGGGTCGCCGCGTCGAAGAGCGCCCGGCACCATCCGACGACGGCATGGTCCTTTGCAGAATCCTCCCACCGGCCGTGCACGTTCATCACGAACTCGGCGTCGCGATCGCGGTAGGCCGTCGCGTCTGCGGGCACCCGCTTGGTGGCGCCACCCAGGTGACCGATGAACACCTCCGTCTGCGGATCCGGCAACCTCCCCACGGAGTCCAGCAGGACGTCGAGGACC
>JBDHDN010000502.1:0-2999 GCA_039591485.1 Gemmatimonadota bacterium | reverse complement strand
CCGAATGCCAACGCGCTCCTTCCGGCTCGCGGTCGACCTGCAGAGATTCCCGCGTCCGTCCTCAATCGGTGGCCGGCGGCCGATCTCGCCGCGCTGAGGAGCGACAGTGGCCTCGCGGATCTTCCGATCGACCACGACGTGGGACCGGTGCCGAACGTCGCCGGTGGGGCCGAGGCGGCGCGGGCCGCCCTGGAGCGTTTCCTCGAGGAGCGGCTCGATGCCTACGGCGAGGCCCGGAACGAGCCGAGTGCCGATGCGACCAGCGGACTTTCGCCCTACCTCCACTTCGGGCACCTGTCGGTCCACGAGACCTTGGCGGCCGTCCTCGATCGCGAGGGATGGTCACCGTCCGGGGTTGACGAGAGCGCCCGCGGTAAGCGAGCCGGCTGGTGGGGTGTGAGTGAGAGTGCCGAGGGCTTCCTGGACGAGCTGGTGACCTGGCGGGAGCTGGGGTTCAACAACTGCGCGCTCGACGCCCAGTGCGACCAGTTCGACGGCCTGCCGGATTGGGCGCGGAAGACCCTCGCGGAGCACGAGCGGGATCCGCGCCCGCACCTTTACGACCTCGACACGTTCGAGGGCGCCGAGACCCACGACGAGCTGTGGAACGCCGCTCAGCGCCAGCTCGTCACCGAGGGGCGAATCCACGGCTACCTTCGCATGCTCTGGGGAAAGAAGATCCTGGAGTGGAGCGAGAGCCCGCGGGCCGCGTTCGATATCATGGTAGAGCTCAACAACAAGTACGCGCTCGACGGTCGCGATCCCAACTCGTACAGCGGTATCTCGTGGGTACTCGGCCGCTACGACCGTCCGTGGGGGCCGGAACGGCCGGTCTTCGGCAAGGTGCGGTACATGACGTCGGACAATACGGCGCGGAAGTTCAATGTGAAGCCGTATCTGGAGAGGTACGGGCGTTAGGGGGAAGGTGTGACGGCCGGTTTCACGGCTAAAGCCGCGGAACGGCCAAACAGCGCGCGAGCGACGATCCGTTCGCCTGACGCCGTGCAATCGCCCGTTTCCCGTCTCGACGGTTCCCGGTTCTCATTCCGCCGTTCCGCTATCGCCGCGGATCGGTCGGACGTCGCAGGGGCAATCGTCTGTCCGTCCGGCCGCCTATCCGTCCATCCGATACACCTCCAGCCACTCGAGGTCGTTCTCGTCGATCCGCGCGGCGTAGACGGTGCCGTCGCCGAAGCCAAGGAGCCGGACGTTGGCCGGGGTGACGACCTGGCGCACGAGCCTGCCCTCGTGGTCGAATACGTCGTACACGCGCTCCTCGGCATGGGCGGCGCGGGCACGCTCGATCCACAATCCGCCGTTCGGTCCGGTCGTCGCCGCACCGTTCAGAAATGGCGGCATCACCTCCGGGAACTCCTGCTGTTCGATGTCGGGCCGGGGCGGCCGTCCTACCCGGCGCCGACCGTTCTCCACCTCGACGACGAGTCCGCGCCTCGCCAACTGGTCGGCCCACGCCTCCTTCTCGGCACGGCCGATCGTCACGGGCTCGTAGCGCACGGGCGGTCCCACCACCGGCTCGGCGCCCGCGCTGAGCCACTCCACGTGGTAGTCCTGGTACCGCGCGACGCCGACACGCCCGTCGGGCGTCACCGCCCACTCGTCGCGACCGCTGTAGGGGCCGCTGCCGCCGATAGACACGCGCATCTCGCCTGGGCCGAGCCGGCCGGGCAGGGGCGGGAAGGCCACGACGCCCAGCGTGTCGATGGCGTCGGTGGCCGGATGCCATCTGAGGAGCGGCGCCCGGCCCGAAGCGGCGGTTTCCTCGAGTCCCGGCATCTGGATGCCGGCCAGGTCGAAGTAGATCCGGCCCTCGTGGTCGACGCCGCGCGGGAACATCGGCATGCCCGACGGCATCCGCAGCGGAATCGTCGAAGTCGACAGCCGGCCGTCGGGAAGCACCATGGTGAGCCGGCGGTTCAGCCGGTCGAGCATGAGCGTGGTGTCGCCCGGTAGTCCGAACAGGCCACCCGGCATCTCGTACTCACCCGGGCCCTGGCCCTGCCGACCAAGCTGCTCCTTAGTGCCGGATGCAGGATCCACACGCCACAGCGCCTGCTCGATCGGATCGGCGACGAGCACGCGACCGTCGCTCAGCACCCGGAAGCCCGCGATGCCGGAGAACGGCTCGGCCACGGTCGCGACGGGAGCCGAGAGCGTCGTCTGCGGAGCGTCGCGCTGCGCGGATCCCGGTGCTGCCATGAGGGTCAGGGTGAGCACCGCCACACCCGCCACGCTGATCGATTGCTGGAGCTTGTCGGATCCGATCACGGCAGTGCCTCCTGGGTCGAGATAGGCATTTCGGTCTCTGGGTCGTCCGGTAGGTGTTTTGGTGGCTGCCAGGCGGAGCCCGGTGCCGTCCTGCGTCATGCCTGAGGGGATGCGCGGGGCCTCCCAAGCGTCGCGCGAGCCGCCGGAGAAGCTACTCGATTCAGCAGTGTTACGCCGCACCGATCCCAACCTTCGCTGCGGGCAGCGAGACCGACGGGTGAAGGGAAGCGCGCGGGACCGATCTGGAGGTGGCTTTCCCCCTAGCAGGAGGAAGCTTGCTTTGCCGCGGGGAAGCTTGCTCTGCCCCGGAGGAAGCTTGCTTTGCCGCGGAGGAAGCTCACTCTGCCCCGGAGGAAGCTCACTTTGTCCTGGAGGAAGCTCACTCTGCCCCGGAGGAAGCTCACTCTGCCCCGGAGGAAGCTCACTTTGCCCCAGAGGAAGCTCACTTTGCCGCGGAGGAAGCTTGCTTTGCCGCGGAAGAAGCTTAGTCTGCCACGGGGACACCGGCGCTCCTGGTCGGGGCAACCGCAACCCTAACACGGTCCCATCTGCAACCATCCGGGACACTTACACGTCTTAGATGGCAATTGCGTGCGCGCCGGAACCATTGCTGTATATTGGCAATATGCATCGCCACAGTGCCCGACTGGGCGCACCGTAGTCCGTCGAGCCCGCCGTCCTCCTGAAGCGCCGGAACATCGCCATGGCCAGTG
>JBDHDN010000501.1:0-3571 GCA_039591485.1 Gemmatimonadota bacterium | reverse complement strand
CTCGTTGAGGCTCCCCTCCAACGGGAACAGCAACACGGCCGAGTGCGGCGATCGCAGTTGATGGGCGTACTCGATGCACGTCTCCAGCACCCCCGGTTCGATCGATGGGAGGTACGGGAGTTCATCGGTGCGGCACCGGGGCTCGGTCTGGCGAAGACGGGGTGAGGACGGGCCGAGACACAGGGGATATCGTCGTGCCTCAGCGGCTTGGCTCTGCCGTCAATCGCGCGAACGACGCTCCAGCCAGTTGCCCTTTAGGGCATGTCGCCGGAGGCGCCGAGCGGCGGCTTGAGCCGCCGAACCCCGCGACACGTCGTGAACGACGCTCGAGTCGCAAACGACGCTTGAATCGACTGCCCTTGGGCACGTCCGCGGACGCGGCCAGCTCCGGCTGCAGCACCTTGATCGCGACCGGGCGATGATGCTTCACGTCCTCGGCGAGATACACGATCGCCATCCCGCCGCGACCGAGCTCGCGCTCGATGGTGTAGCGGTCGGCGAGGGCTGACTGCAGGCGGTCCAGCATGTCAGTCATGGAGCGCGGGGAAGCAGCCGGCCAGGGGAAACGAGAAGAGGGCAGAGTGCAGAGTGAAGATTGCAGATTGCAGAACGGCGATCGCCGATCTGGGAAGCGCGGCCCTCAATCGCCAATTGCCAAACCGCAATCGTCGCGGACCCGCAGCCTACGCGGGGTGTTCTCCCTCACCTCTTCTCTTCACCACGCGTCTCGCGGTCTTGATGCTTGCCACGAAGATCGCCGTGAGCTCGTTGCACTCGCGCTGGAGCGATCCTACATCATGCGCTCTGTCGAGACGGTCCAGAAGCTCGAGCCATACCGAGGTCTCGCGAAGCTCCTTGAGACACAGCTGCATCTTGTGGACGAAGTCGCGGCGGGATTCTGCGCTCCGGGCCTCGGCGTAGTTCGCCGCGCTCGATGTGGCACAGCGTGCCAGTTGCTCGAGCATGTGGGTCGTAGCGACGTCACGCCGAACCCGTCTGACAGCCTCACATGTAGCGGCGGCGAACGACAGCACGCGCTCCTGCAGGCGCTCGGGAGCGCGCTGTCCTGGCAGGTCGGCAGCGGCAGACATGACCCAACATGGAAGGGCTGGAGCCCGAGGTGACACCGATTCCGCGCCGGAGAGAGCAGATTCTTGTGGATTCGGTTCGGAGTGCAGAATGCAGAGTGCGGAGCTGCGCGAGTGCAGCATCAAGGGCAGCGCGCAGTTGCTCCGCAATCTGCACGCTGCCCTCTGCATCCTGCACTCACATAGCGGAGGAGGGACTCGAACCCCCGACACGCGGATTATGATTCCGCTGCTCTAACCAGCTGAGCTACTCCGCCACGAACGCCGATCTACATTCCGCACTCTGCATTCTGTACTCGGCAACAACTCCAAGAAATTACCTAGATACCCGTTCCCCCTCCAGTCACCGGACCGGCTCGATCCCGTACAGGATCTCCCCGTCCCGGATCACCCCCAACCGCTCGCGCGCCCGCTTCTCCTGCAAATACGTGTCGGTCTCGAGCCGCTCCCCGAGCTCCGCCAGACTGTCCACCTCGGCCGTGAGCCGGGCGATCGCCAGCTCCTCGGCTCGCATCTGTACCCGGATCGCGCGGAGATCGAGCGCGGAGTATTCCCCGCCCATTAGACCGAAGAGAAAGCCGCCCACGAGGGCGGCGACCGCGACCCAGCGCCCGAGCGTCACCGGCCGTAGATCGACGTCCCAGGATACACGCCGAGGTCGTCCAGCTCCTCGGCGATCCGGAGCAGCTGGTTGTACTTCGCCATTCGGTCGCTGCGCGAGGCACTCCCCGTCTTGATCTGTCCAGCGTCCGTCGCAACGGCGAGATCGGCGATGAAGGGATCCTCCGTCTCGCCCGAGCGGTGCGAGATCACGGTCCCGTAGCTCGCTCCCTTCGCCAGCTCGATGCACTGGAGTGTCTCGGTGAGCGTGCCGATCTGGTTGACCTTGATCAGGATCGCGTTCCCGACGTCGCCCTCGATCCCCTTGGCCAGCCGGTCGCTGTTGGTGACGAACAGGTCGTCCCCCACCAGCTGCACGCGGTCGCCCAGTGCATCCGTGAGTACGCGCCAGCCTTCCCAGTCGTCCTCGGCGAGTCCGTCCTCGATGGAGACGATGGGGTACTGGTCCACCCACCCGTCGTACAGCGCCACCATCTCCTCCGCCGAGCGCCTGGAGCCGTCCCCCTTCTTGAACACGTACGCTCCGTCCTCGTACAGCTCGCTCGCCGCGACGTCGAGTGCGATGGCCAGGTCGTCACCCGGGCCATAACCCGCCTTTTCGATCGCCTCGATGATCGCATCGAGTGCCGCCTCGTTGCTGGGCAGCATCGGCGCGAAGCCACCCTCGTCACCGACGGCGGTCGAGAGCCCCTTGCCGCTCAGCACCTTCTTGAGCGCGTGGAACACCTCGACACCCATGCGGAGCGCATCCTCGAACTCCTCCGCCCCCACCGGCACGACCATGAACTCCTGCGCGTCCACGTTGTTCGAGGCATGGGCGCCGCCGTTCAGGATGTTCATCATCGGCACGGGCAGTACACTCGCCATCGGCCCACCCAGATACCGATACAGCGGCAGACCGAGATCGTCCGCAGCGGCACGGGCCGTCGCCAGCGAGACGGCGAGGATGGCGTTCGCACCCAGATTGCTCTTGTTGGGCGTGCCGTCCATGTCGAGCATCTCGTAGTCGATCGCCATCTGGTCGATCGCTTCCATCCCCTCGAGCCTGGGACCGATCACCTCGTTGACGTGCTGCACGGCCTGGAGCACGCCCTTGCCGAGATAGCGGTCGGCATCGCCGTCCCGGAGCTCGACGGCCTCGTGCTCGCCGGTGGACGCCCCGCTCGGCACCGCCGCGCGGCCCGTCGCGCCGCTCGCCAGACGGACCTCCGCCTCGACCGTGGGATTCCCGCGGGAATCCAGGATCTCCCGCGCCGTGATATCGATGATGGTGCTCATAAGGCCGCGCAACCTACCTTTCCTCTTCCCCAGCGTCAATGCGAAATCCCATGATGACCGCCCGGGTCCGCTCGAGCAGCGCCTCACGGTCCTCGTAGGTCAATCCGGCGGTCGGGATCGGTTCTCCAAAGTACAACGTCACGGGGTGCGGCCGCACCCAGATGCTGCCCTTGCGCAGGATGTCGAACGTGCCCGCGCAGTATACCGGAACGATGGGGACCTTGGACGCGATCGCGAACACGAACGGCCCCTTCTTGAACGGCTGCAGCTCGCCGGTGCGGCTGCGGGTGCCCTCGGCGAACACGACGGCGTTCAGCCCGGCGTTCACCGCCAACGCCGCCTCCTCGTACGCCTCGAACGCCCGCACCCGGTTCTGCCGGTCGATGAAGATCTGGCCGGCGGCCTTCATGGCGGGGCCGAGGATGGGGATCTTCGCCATCTCGCGCTTGGCCACGAAACGCATCTGGCCCGGCACGGTGGCCGCCAGCGCGAGTATGTCGAAGAACGACTGATGATTGGCCACGTACACCACCGGACGATCGTGTGGCACCCGCTCCAATCCCACTGTGCGCACCGTGACGCCC
>JBDHDN010000500.1:0-3041 GCA_039591485.1 Gemmatimonadota bacterium | reverse complement strand
CGAACCCGTACGGGACCCCTTCCCCGGTGGCGTGCAGCGCGCCGAGGCCCACGCACGCCGCGGCGACCTCACCGTCGCACGCCTGCCGGAAGAGGCCGGCGGCGTGGGCCGCGTCGCGGTCGACGCCCTCGCCTGCCGCGAACATCGTGCCGAGCTCGGAGCAGCCTACCAAGTGGCCGCCCTCGCAGGCCTGCCGGAACAGGGTGGCGGCGAGTGCGGTGTCCGCCGGCACGCCCTCGCCCTCGCGATACAGGAGGCCGAGACGCGTGCAACCCTCCATGACCTCGCCGTCACACGCCTGTCGATACAGGGCGGACGCGCGGGCGGAGTCCTGCTCGACACCCGATCCCTCTTGGTACATGAGGCCAAGCCGGTTGCAGCCCTCCGCGATGCCGTCGTCACACGTCCGCGTGTAGAGGCCGGCGGCACGGGCCTCGCCCTGAGCACGGACTCGCCCTGCTGCAGCCGGCGCCCGAACGCGTTGCAGGCCGTGGCGTCTCCACCGTCGCAGGCTGCGCGCAGGGACTTGGCCTCCCGCGCGCCGGCGTTGCAGCCCGCGAGCGCGATGGCCACACGAGCGTGACGCGGGCCGTGAGCGCGAGGGTCCGGAGGCGCGTCGTCGCGAGCACGGGCTGGAGGATGCGGTTCTCCCTGGTGGAGCGTGGGACGACATGAGAGCATCGAGCCATACCCGATCGCTACGAGCGGTCGACGGAAGTTTCGGGGTGCCCGTCGGGGCTGGGGCACAAGGGGTTCAGGGGCGGGCAACCTTCTCGAGCTTCAATGTATCCAATGCACCTGAGATCGCCGTCCACGTCAGGAACGCGCTCTGGCAGGCCGACGGTGCGACGTGTCCGGAAACCCTCGGTTGGAGCCCAGACCCAATGACCCTCAGACATCCGAACGCGGTGTGGTGGCCGATCATCGTACTGGTGCTCCTCGTGGTGCTCCGACAGGACGCCACCGCGCAAGCGGACACAGCCTGGAGCGATCTCTACGTGAGTGATCTCCGGGGCATCCGCGCGCTAATCGCCGCGAACCATCCGGGAATGGTCGACGCGGAAAACCCCGCGTTCGCCCGCACACTAAAGTTGGCGTACGAGGAAGCGCTGGACGCTGCCCCGTCGGTGACCGATTACGCCGCGTACCGACTGGGACTCACCAGGTTCGTCAACCGATTCCAGGATGCACATCTTCAGCTCTCGCTCAGCCGCTCGCTCGGCGACGTGCGTGAAGCAGGGGTCTATCCGGTCTATAGAGATGGAGCGTTCGTCGTGGGGGAAGTCGACGGACGCTACGGCGCTCGAGCCACGGAACTCAGCGGGGCAACCCTGCTCGAATGCGACGGTCGCTCGGCGGACGAGATACTCCATCGGGGCATTCTCTCCTGGCGAGGCCGTCCATCCGTTGCCGCCGATTGGTATCTGCTTGCGCCCTACCTGCTCGTCGATTACGGACCGCCCACCCCGGCTGCGCCGTCGGCCTGCGAGTTCGACGTTGACGGCCGGATCGTGACGCTCCCGCTGTCGTGGACCCCTACGCCGGGTCGGGACGTGGCGACGCGGGCGACGATGCTCACCTCGTTCGGGACGCGCACACTCACCCTGGAGCGTCTGGAGGACGGCAACGTCGTGTGGGTCAACGTCCCGACCTTCGCCGTTCGCGACAGCGCCTCCATCTCGACGATGCACGCGCTCATCGACTCGCTGCAGAGCGAGATGACGAGCAACCGCCGTTGGCGTCTGCTCGTGTTCGACTTGCGTGGCAACGCCGGGGGATCGTCAGTCTGGGGCGACCGCATGGCAGCCGCGGTCTTCGGCGACGCTTGGATCGAAAGAGCACGGGAATGGCTCTTCGACGGCGTGTACACGGAGTGGAGGGTGTCGCGTGACAACGTTGAGGCACTGCGAGGAATCGTGAGGCAGCAGGAGCAGCGGCACGGTCCCGAGAGCGAAAACGCTCGCTACTTTCGAGCCTTCGCCGACTCGATGGCCGCCGCGCTCGACCGAGGGGATGCGCTCATCGGGACCGAGGAACCGCGGCAAGGTGTGCCACGCCCGGCACCCGTGGCGGTTCCGGGGAAGATTGTAGTGCTCACCAGTGCCTCCTGTTACAGCGCGTGTCTCGATTTCCTGGACCGAATGCTGCTCCACCCCGCGGTAACGCAGTTGGGGCAGCCAACAGGAGTGGATACCTACTATATGGAGAATTGGGGTGATGCGCTTCCGAGCGGTCTGGCACAGCTCTCCTACCCCATGAAGGTGTATCGCAACCGCCGACGTGCCGCGAACCACGGCTACACGCCGGACATACCGAGTGACCAGCTCGACGACGTGGCTGCCGTCCAAAGCTGGGTGCTGGGTCTGGATTGGTAGGTCCGGTCAAGTCCCGCCGTCCCGATTCCTGCAAGGAGCAGGATCGCTCAGGGCTACGAGGGGGTCTTCGTCTTGGAAGGCCCTTTCCTCGTTCACGCTTGTGTGCCGTTGGCACACTGAATGCCGTGGCTCGTCTCGCCGGTCGCCGCTTTGCGCATCAGTTCGCCGCCGGCATCTCGCCCGGTGCTGTGGGCTCGGGCGCGCCACCGGGAACGTGCTGCCTTGCATGCGTCCTTCCACCTGTTGATACTTGGCGCCATGACGTCACGTCGAGCTGTAGCACTCGTTGCGTTGACCTTGCTGGCCGCGCAGGTTCGCGCGCAGGGGCCCCAGCGCGAAGTCACGGTACGCGTTGAGCTCGACCAGGCCGAGGCGGTCATCGCCCTTCTCGAGCAGCGGGCGCGGGGCGTCGATCCTGCCGACGCGGACTGGCGCCGGCTCGAGTCGGCGACCGGCTACCTGCGTCTCAAGCGGCGGCAGGAGTCGTTTGGGGCCGAAGCGTTCGACTCGGCATTTCGGGCGTTCGTGCGTTCTGACGAAGCGGTACGCCGCCTGCCTGCGCTCCGGGAGGCGCTGGTGAAGTGGCATGGGATCGATGTCGCCGCCGCCGCCGAACGCGCACAGGCCTATCTACCCGACGGTGTCGTCATCGAGGCCACGATCTAT
>JBDHDN010000499.1:0-3046 GCA_039591485.1 Gemmatimonadota bacterium | reverse complement strand
TACGTGAACCTGGCCGGCATCCTCGTTACCGGCATGATCTACACGGCGTTTGCCGCGTTGGCTGCCGCGACGGCGGCCGCCGTGCTCGACGGTATTCTCGCCGTGGCGCTGACCACCGGCTCGTCTCGCAGCACGCTGCTGCACAGGCAACAAGGGGACCTCCTGCGCCGCGGCAGGCGCTTCATCCACCTCGCGGTGACGATACTGTGGCTGATCGGCACGCTGCGCATCTTCCGGATTCTGGAACCGGCGTTCGATACTGCGCGGGCCATCTTCGGAGCCACGTTGCCGATCGGGAGCTGGACACTGTCTCTCGGCGATGTCCTGGTATTCGTGGTTGGCTTGTGGCTAGCCGTCGTCGCCGCCCGCTTCACGCAGGCAATCTTGCGAGAGGAAGTCCTGTCGCGCATGGCCCTGCCCCGCGGCGTACCAGACTCGATGTCCCGCCTGGCCTACTACGCAATCCTGGTGCTGGGCTTCTTGTTCGCGTTCGGCGCAGCGGGCCTTGACCTGTCGAAGCTCACCATCATCGTCGGCGCCCTGGGTGTGGGGATTGGGTTCGGCCTGCAGAACATCGTCAACAACTTCATCTCCGGCCTGATTCTGCTGTTCGAGCGACCCGTTCAGGTCGGCGACACGGTCGAACTGGATACGTTGATGGGCAGCGTCAAGGACATCGGGATCCGGGCGAGTGTCATTCGTACGTTCTCCGGCGCCGACGTCATCGTTCCCAATGGGGACCTCATCGCCGGCCGCGTGGTGAACTGGACGCTCACCGACCAGCGGCGGCGGGTCGAGATTCCGGTGGGTGTCGCGTACGGATCGGAGCCGCAGCGCGTGATCGACATTCTCACACGTGTAGCCGGGCAGCACCCCGATGCCGTGTCCCCTCCGGAACCGACGACGCACTTCATCGGCTTCGGCGAGAGTTCGCTCGACTTCATGATCTGGGTGTGGACCGGGCGCTTCGATCGCTGGTGGCTGATGCGCACGGAAGTTCTCACCACGGCCTACGAGGCCCTCGCCGAAGCCGGTATCGAGATCCCATTCCCGCAGCGCGACCTGCACCTGAAGACGGTTCAGCAGGCCGCAGCCCGGGCGCTGGCACCGCAGCGAGCGAGCGACGATACGGCTTGACCGCCGAGCGCCACTACGGCGCCCCTCATCGCACCCGGCGCGCGGCCTGGCCAGGTCGCGCGCCGGTCACGAAGCGGTCACGGCCCTCCTCTAGCATTCCCCCCCAGCGGGCTGCGTCATCGGCCACTGCAACGGTACCCGTAGCGTGGGGGAGGGACACCTTGGTTTTCAGGCACGTGCACACACGCGCGCTTCGCACCGTGGTTCTCAGTATCGCAATCGCAGTGGCCGCATCGCCGCTCGGCGGGCAGCAGGCTGTAAGGCTGCGTGGGACCATGCCGGGCGCCGGGGGGACGTTCACCACCGCCACGGGCGCTACGGGCGCGATCGCCGGCCCGCGAATCGATCTCGTGCTCTTGCGACCGGGCGGTGTCGGACTGGACTTCGGCTTAGCCTACCTGCCGCCGTCGCGTATCGCCGAGGTCTTCCCATCATATCAGGCGGTTCTGGGCGATGTCGGCGCTGCGTACGCCCTGCCGATCGTCTCGGATCTCCTCCTGTTCCGCGCCGGTGGGAGCTTCCTCTTGAACTCGGATGGTCAAGGCGATTTCGGTCCGTACGTCGGCATCGGGATCGTGCATCGCATCGCCGACCGACTCGCCCTGCGGGCCGGTCTGTCCGGCCGTTACTGGATCGAAGGACCCGGATTCGGAGCCGGAGCCGATCTGGGACTCGTCTGGCTGCCCAGTCCCCGGACTCGACCGTCGGAGGGTCCGCCGCCCCTCTCGGAGCCACGGGGGATCCGTGGCTGGACCTTCGGTGCCGCGGGTGGACTGTTCGCCTCGTCCTTCAGCGGTGACGACCTCGCACTCTGGGGTCCTTCGGTTGTCGTATCGCGCGTCACCCCGCGAGGTATCGGCTTCGAGAGCGCCATCACGTATCTCGTGCCGACGGGGAACTACGGGCTCACCGGACTCGCGCTGGACGTCGGCATGACCTACGGCATCCCGCTCGGCATGGGCACTGTCGTTCTCCTTCGTGGGGGTGCCAGCGCTGTCGTGGGGGGGGACAGCGATGGATCTCAAGGTGCGGCGGTCGGGCTCTATCCTGGTGTCGGCCTCATGCAGCGCCTCGCCGGGCCGCTCGGGCTCCGCTTGGATGTGACACCGCGGTTCTGGCTCGGCGAGTCGTCCGCTGCGACCGTCGGCGCAGCCGTGGGCTTGGTGTTGCTGCCATGAGCGCCGGCGAGGATCACCTATGACTAGGCTGCCCCCTCCTCCACCCGGGAGCGATCTCGCGAGGCGGCGAGTAGATCCAGCTCCATCTGCCAGGCCGGGGTCGCGACCTCGAGCTCATCGTAGAACTCGCCGCGGTCGACAGCTTCGCCCGCCAGCACGCTGACGACCGCCGGCCAGTACAGCCCCGCTTCCTCACTGAGCCACAACGTGGCCGGGAGCACGAAGCCCAGACCCAGCCGCATCGCACTCACGACGGGCCGGAGGGGACGGTCCTCCCCATGACGCGCGACCTTACGACCCACATAGAGCAGGATCTTCACCACTCCCGCTGCAGCGGCGAGTGGGACAGATCGGACGAGCACGCCGGCGAGCAGAATGCCCGTGAGTAGTGCGCTGGCCGAATGCCACGACCATCCCGGCGAGGTGACTGCGATACCATGCACGCGGTAGACGCGGTCGATCGCCACGAGGGTCGCGACACCCGCCGCGAGGGTGGCGGCATCGAGCACCGGAGGCGGTGTCGGTACGATCAATCTCACTGTCCCAAGCGCGACGAACGCCGCGAAGCCGGCCACCTCGCGGCTCAGCCATGACGTACGCACGCCGAGGACCGCCCGCCAAGCCCCCAGCTTCCGCCCGAGATGAGAGACGCTCAGCACCGTCGCGAGCAGCGCCGCACCGAGGAACCGCCAGATGGTAAGAGCGCGGGCGTCCCCGACCTGAGCGGTCAT
>JBDHDN010000498.1:0-3057 GCA_039591485.1 Gemmatimonadota bacterium | reverse complement strand
CACTCTTCACCCCCCATCTGCCTGTCCGTCCGACCATCCACACGGTACGTTTGCATGACGGCCTGTCGTAGCTGAGGCTCTCCGTATGTCCTCACCTTCCCCCGTCGTTCGTGCCCTCGACCGCGTGCTGGCCGAGCTCGCGGCCAACGAGCAGCCACTCGACATCGAGCGGGATCGACTGGTGGTCTTCTCCGATCATCACAAGGGACAGCGGGATGGTGCCGACGACTTTGCCATCTGCGAGCCGGCCTATCTGGCCGCCCTCGACTTCTACCTCGCAGATGGATTCGCGCTGATCGTCCTGGGTGACGCCGAAGAGCTGTGGGAGAACCGCGTGGAACCAGTGCTCGCCGCGTATGCCAACGTGCTCGCCGCGGAGCGCCGCTTCAAACCGGATCGGTACACCAGAGTCTGGGGCAATCATGACGATGAGTGGGAGGCACCACGGCGAGTGGACAAGCATCTCCCGGCCCTGCTCGGACCGATCCATGTCGTCGAGGGACTTCGCTTCGCGGTGGCGTCCAATGGCGAGCGGCTCGGCACGCTGCTGATGGTGCACGGGCACCAGGGCACCCTCTTCAGTGACCGGCTCGCCGACGTGAGCAAGCTCGTCGTGCGCTTCCTGTGGCGAACGGTTCAGCGGCTCACCCGCAAGGGCTCGACCACGCCGGCCACCGATGCCTGCCTTCGCGCAGAGCACGACCGCACGATGTACGCATGGGCCGTCGATCAGCCCGGCCTCGTCCTGATAGCCGGACATACCCATCGGCCCGTCTTCAGCTCGAAGACCCACCTCCAACAGATCAGAGAGGAGCGACGAGCCTTACAGCACATGGAGGATCTCGCCACCGATCTTCGGAGGCAAGCCCGGCTGGCTGAGCTGCGCGAACTGGAATCGAAGATCCAGCAGCAGGACGAGGCGTGCGCTTCTCTCTCGGAGGACGACGTCGATCGCTCGCGCCCGTGCTACTTCAACACCGGGTGCTGCTCCTTTGCAGACAGCGACATCACGGGCATCGAGCTCGTCGATGGTGAAATCCGCCTCGTGAAGTGGGAGACCAAGCACGGCGGTCCCGCGCGACGCCAGGTACTTGCCAGAGCCGAGCTTGCCTCAGTGTACGAGGCACTCGCCGACAGCGCAGGTGCGGGGTCGCAATCAGTCGAATCCTGAGTCAAACAGTCTCACCGGCGACGCTGTTGCAATCGAGCCACACAGGCTGCGTATTGACGTGCAACAGGGTCGAAGTGAATTGTGGTGGCGACGAGAGCGGACCCCGTAGGTCCGCCTTCTTTATTGGGAGGACGACATGAGACGCGCACTCGCACTGCTGACCACCGTCGCACTGATCGGCGCGTGCACCGATCGCACCACTACAGGTCCGGAGTCCGGCGTTGCCGCAATCGAGGACAATGGATCGGCCGTCGCGTCGGGTGCCATGGGAGGCAACGGCGCCGCCGCGAGCAACGTCCGGGTCGCATCGGTGAACGTGTACTTCGGCGCACCGGTTGACCCGATACTCGATGCACCGGAAAACGAAATCCCGTTCAAGGTGGCGGAAGCGTGGGCGATCGTGGAGCAGACGGATTTCCCGTCCCGAGCCCGTGCGCTGGCGGCGGAGCTGGCCAAGAACAAGCCGCATCTGATCGGGCTGCAGGAAGTCGCAATCCTGCGCACCGAGCCGGTGTTCGACCCGACCTCGCCGGCTGAGGACGAGTACCTCGACTTTCTCGCGATCATCGTCGACGAACTGGCGGCGCGGAACGCGTCGTACAGCGTCGCGATCAGTCTCGCAACCACCGACGTCGAGCTACCGAAGTTCGACGGAGTCACGGATGAAGGACAGCCAATCATTAGCGGCGTTCGCCTCACCGATCGCGACGTCATTCTCGTTCGGTCCGACGTGCCCTGGACGGAAGAGGCAGCTGCGCTCTACAGCGTGTTTCTCGGCCCGAGCTACGACCCGAGTATCCCGATCCCGATCGACGTGCTGCGCGGCTGGACCGCGGTGACCGCGACGGTGCACGGGATGGACATCCGCTTCGTCAACACGCATCTCGAGTCGGAGGATCGGGGGCCCCTGCACCAGATCAGGACGGGTCAGGCGTTTGAACTCAGCCAAGTGCTCATGACGGAGTCCCGACCGCTCATTGTCGTCGGCGACTTCAACTCCGGCCCCGGGCGTCCGCTAGGAGAGGGCGAGTACCCGGCGTACCAGCTACTCATGGACGCAGGGTACACGGACGCATGGCTGCTGCAACCCGGAAAGCTCGATGACGGGTTCACTTGCTGTCACGTGGGAGACCTATCGAACGTGGCGCCGGGCTTCGAGCAGCGCATCGACCTGATACTACTGCGAAACATGGACGGCCTCGGGCCGCACAGCGGTATGCCACTCGTGCAGGCGTCATTGTTCAACGACCAAACGAAGGACCTGAAGCGGTACGGCGTGTGGTCGTCCGATCACGCCCATCTGGCGGCGCACATTGTGTTGCCCAACCCCCAGGTGGCCGTGAAGTAGCCCGTCGGCGCCGAACGAACGGCGGTGTCGCCCGATCACCAGGGTGACACCGCCGTTCGCACTTCGAGTGCAGCGAGTGGATACTACTTCCTCTTTGCCTTGCTCTTCCCCTTTGCCGCGCTCCGTGCCTTCCGGGCTGCCATCCCCGCCGCCACGGCGACACCCGCGACCGCGACTGCTCTGCCTGTCGCCTTCAGGGCCTTCTTCGTCCCAGGCTTCCCCGCGGCCTTCGCTGCCGCCCGCTTCACCTGCTTCACCTTCTTTTGAGTCGCCTTCTTCGCGGATTGGATCTTCTTAGCGGCGGCCTTGCGCGTTTCCGAGACCTTCTTGCTGGCCGCTTTCCGCGTTGCAGCGACTTTCTTGCCTGCCGCTTTGGTCGTGGCCGTAGTGCGCTTCTGAACCTGCTTGCCTGTGCGGCGGGCGGACTTCTTCGCCCGCTTCGTCGCAGTCGCCGTCGCGCGTTTCGCCTTACGCACGCCGCGTCGGGCGGTCTTCTTGGCCTTCGCTACTCGCGTCGCCATGGTCGATGCTCCGATCC
>JBDHDN010000497.1:0-3076 GCA_039591485.1 Gemmatimonadota bacterium | reverse complement strand
AGGTCGGTGCCTACACGGCGCTCGGACGTGTCGTGCTCGCGGCGGACAGTGCCATCCCCGATCGCGAGCAGACGCTGGCGTGGCGGTTCGCGCGCGATACCGGGTTTCAGCTCGGTTTCTACGAGCCGTCCCAAGCGCCCGCCGGCAGCGACGTGTTCGACTACTGCCTGCCGTCATGTCAGATCGGCCCTGACGGGGTAGTCCCCGACACCCTCTTCTCTGTCCAGGCTGTCGCCCCGTCACAGGGGTCCCGCAAGCTCGAGATCCTCGTGAACGGAAGCCGCGCCGTTGGCGTACTCCTCACGGTCACGGTGCTGCTCGTCGCAGTCGTGGGCGCAGCGCTGGTGCGCTGGGTTGCCGTAGCGGGGCTGGTCGGGGTGCTCCTGTTCACGCCGGCGGGCGAGCTACTCGCCCTGGGGCCGCTCTTCTCCTCGGCGACGTTCTATCTCGAGGTACTTGGACCGTTCTCGTCGTCGGCGGGTGCCTTGCTGTTTCTGGCAGTCGCCGCGACCATCGTCGCGCTGCAAGTGGACCGTCGTGGCTTCCCCCGAACGGTGGCCGGAACGGTGCTGGCGGCGGCGCTGGCGATCGCGGCACCGTGGATTCTGGGGGGGCTGGCCGCAGGCATCAGTCCGCCTTCGACCGTAGTCGGACTGGGCGTGTGGGTGGGTTGGCAACTTGCGCTTGCCATGGCAGGGATGGCACTGCTGCTCTGGGGCGGCCTGGTCCTCGGGCGCGGGCGAAGCTCGTCGCTGTGGATGAATCGCATGGCAGGGGTGGGCGCGTGTGCGCTCGCCGTGGTCGGACTCGCGCTCTGGAGGCCCTGGAGCGGATGGCCTGTCTGGTTTGGCTTCGTGTGGGTGCCACTTGTGTGGCTCGTGATGCAGCCTACCCCGCTCGGCCGTCGACTGGTCTGGATCGCCGTGCTGGCGGGATCCGCATCGGCGATGCTGACCTGGGGAGCAGTGGTTCGGAGCCGGCTGCTCCTTGCAGAGCGCGATGCCACGCGACTGGCCGGCGGTGATCCGGTAGCGATCGGGTTCGTGGATCGCTTTGCATCGGCTCTGATGAACCAGCCGCCGCCGCGAACGGAGGCCCAGCTGTACTCCCGATGGCAGCACTCCTTGCTGGCCGATGACGACTATCCAGGGGTGCTGTCCGTCTGGAATCCGGACGGAATCCGATCGGCGACTCTTCAGCTGGCGCAGCTCGCGCTCGACGCGGAGGATGAGGAAGTGACGGCGCAGGCGGCGCGGGCGACGGGGCAGCCGGTGCTGAGATCGGTTCAGACCGCCCGCGGCGTGCACTACATCGCGGCATCTCCGTTCCCTGATAGCTCGGTGGTGACCGTCGGCGTAGCGCCCCGGTCTCAGCTCATCGATCCTGTGCTGGTGGCGCGCTTCCTCCGCGGGGAGCGGCGAATCGTCGCGCCGTATGAGATGTACCTCAGCGAACCGATCGATGGTGACGAGCCCGACGGCCCGGGTCTGACTTGGTGGCGTGAGGGATGGACCCTCAGGGCTACCGAGGCGGTCGAGCTCGAGGGCGCGGTTCGGCATCTGCACGCCGCGGTCGAGCTGCGACACGCCTGGCAGTTGATGGTTCGCGGCGCGCTGCTGGTGATCGTGGATCTCGTGTTCGTCTTCCTGGTCGGGCTGTTCGGACAGATCATCGGAGGCCAACTGCCAAAGCCCCGTGGCTGGCCGGAGGATGTGCGCCTCCGCTCCTATCGCAACCGGCTCGCCGTCGCGCTTGGAGCGTTCTTTGTCATTCCGACCCTCGCATTTGCAGCGTGGTCTGTTGGGCGGCTCCGCACCGAGGCGGTTCGCGGGCGAGACCTGATCACGCAGCAGACACTCAGCGACGCGGTCGGGATCGCCGACTCGTTCCCCATCGCAGGAGGGCTCGATACCGCAGTAGACCGCCTGGCCGAGCAACTCAAGACCGATTTCGCGGTCTACCAGGGCGGGGCCCTGATTTCGGCCAGTGCCGACGTCCTGGCACAACTCGGGCTGCTGGGGCCCTACCTGCCCCCGGGGATCCATCTGGCGCTGGAGGAGCGCGACGTGCTCGAGGTCACGGATGACGCCTCCATTGGCGGCCAGTTGACCCGAGTGGGGTATCGGGCGATCGGTCGAGTCGACCGGCAGCTCAGGGTGCTGGCGGCATCTCGACTCGTCGAGTTGGTGGACATCCAGCAGGAGCAGGAGGACCTGGCGTTCGGATTGCTGCTGGTGACCTTGCTCGGCCTCGGGGGTGCAGTCGGCCTTGCCGCATTCGCATCGCGCTCGTTGGCGCGTCCGGTCCAGGCACTCGAGAGCGCGGCGGGGGCCGTGGGTCGGGGAGACCCGGTACCGCCATTCCAGGCGGATATCCCGACGGAGTTCGTGTCGGTGGTGAACGCCTTCGAGCGGATGGCGCATGATGTCGAGGCGAGCCAGGAGGCGTTGGAATCGGCTCGGCGGCGCACCGCGACCGTGCTCAGCAACGTTGCCACGGGCGTCGTCGCCCTCGACGACGCCATGCGGGTGACGATCGCCAATCCGGCGGCGCAAGCGGTGCTGGGCACGCCGCTCGTGCCCAACGCCGACATCCGCGATCTGACCGGAGCATCATGGGCATCGGTCTGGCAATGGGTCTGGCTGGCGCTCGCCGTCCCCGCTCCGGGAGAGCGGCGTGAGGAGTTCGCGGTCGAGGCGCGCCGAATTCGGGTTCAGGTGGCCCCGCTCCAGACCGACCCCAGCGGGTGCGTGGTCGCGCTCGACGATGTCACCGAGATCACCCAGGCCATCCGGGTCCTCGCGTGGGGTGAGGTTGCACGCCAGGTGGCCCACGAGATCAAGAATCCGCTCACGCCGATCCGGCTCGGCGTCCAGCATCTCCAGCGGGCCCGGCGCCAAGGGAGCCCGGATTTCGACGCGACGCTGGAGCAGACAGCCCAGCAGATCCTCGCCGAGATCGGGCGGCTCGATGCCATCGCGCGCGCGTTCGCTCGGTTCGGCGCGCCGCCGACCGACGGCGGGCCGCTCGTGACGGTCGACATTGCTGCGGTGGCCCGCGACGCGGCGGCGCTCTA
>JBDHDN010000496.1:0-3098 GCA_039591485.1 Gemmatimonadota bacterium | reverse complement strand
AATCTTCCGCCAGTTGGACGCGATGGACTATGCCGGATATGTCAACCTCGAGTACGAGATCGACGCCCAACACCCACTACCGGGCATGCAGCGATCCTTCGCGTACATGCGTGGCGTGCTGGCCGGTCTCGGGTTGTCCGAAGGGTAACGGAGGAGGAGAACGCGCCGCGCGGTGGGTTTGGCGGGGAGGGGAGAGCGGGGTGGAGAGTGGAGAGTGAAGAGTGGAGAGTGGAGAGTGAAGAGTGGAGAGTGAAGAGTGAAGAGTGAAGAGTGAAGGGTGGAGGACGATCCGTGCGAAGGGGGCGGAGCCGGCGGGCGGAGGGTCGAGGGATCGGGGTTGGGCGGTCCGCCATCAGGGGCCGGTCAGCCGCACGATCCCGAACCACTCCTCGACGTCGTCCGGATCCTGTGAATAGGAATCCTCCAGTCCGAACTTCCACCACGCATCCAAGAACTCGTGGACGATCACCCCGGTCACGGGGGACCCTGCGGTTTCCACGTCCGTGATGGCCTGCACGAGTCCCTCCGCCTGCTCCGCTTCCGTGTTACCGCCGTAGCCGTAGTCGGGCGGTCCCGCATGTGGCGCGTTGGGTGAAACGGACAGACCTGTCTCGGTGATGAGCAAGGGGACGCCAGGGAAGCGGGCTCTCAGCTCCTCGATCCACCCTTGCAGGTGCGTGCCCGAAACCGTGCCCGGTGGCGTTCCGGGCCGATAGTAGGGCACCGCGTACGCGTACGCGTTGTGGCTTCTGAAATCGAGGAACGGCGTGTCGACGAGGTCGGCCGTGCGGATGTCGTTGGCATAGGAAACCAGATGGGTCATGCCGTACGAATCCTCCTCGTAGCGCTTTACGTAATCGGCCATCTCCGCGAGAAAGACCTCCGACGCGTTCACATCCGGTCCCGCGGTAATGTGACTGCCGGTATAGGTGGTCAGCTCCGGGTGGGCCGCGTTCGTCGCACGGATGGTGGCCTCGCTCAGCTCGTTCCCCACGAGATAGGCGATGAGGGGAGGGGGGGCGTCCGCATAGACACGGTGGATCCGGTCGATGACCGTCCGGAAATAGGCCTTCGTTGCTTCCTTGAACTGCGGATCGTGCAGGTCAGCGACCTCGCTGTCGATCCACAGCGTCTGCAGAAAGAACAGGCCTCCCACCTGTTTGAGCGACCGGTAGCAGTACTCGGGGGCGCCCCAGAGCCGCACCGTATTTGCTCCGAGCGCAGCGATCTGGGCAAGATCGCGGTCGATACTCCGTTGCAGCCGCTCGGGCAGTGTGGTGGCGGTCTCGATCTCCCACGGCAGGTAGCCAGGATACCCCGGAACGTAGACGACGCCGCGGACAACGAAAGGTTCTCCATCCTTCAGAAGGTGATCGGCACTCGTGCCGAAGGTCGCACTGCCCGACACGACGCCCTGGACCTCCCAGCGGTGCTGCAGGGCCGCGTACGCCGCTCGGGGCTGTGTCGGGAACGGATCGATGACGGGAATGGAGGGACCGTTCGTGCCCGCTGGCCCGTCGGCCTCCGCGCAGGCGAGCCCGATCCCTGCGAGCAGGGCCAGGAGCACCGTGCCGGACCGCCGCGCCGCGATCCGTCTCGCTCGAGCGTGCTTCCGCTCACGAGGACGGGCCCGAAGCGGAGCTACCCGGCGTTTCACCGGATCCCCGCGAGCCATGCCTCGAAGTCATTATGCTCGGCGAGGAACGTGGGTCCGAGAACGTGGCCGGCGAGCCCGAGCATCATCGACGCGTAGTCGATTCCCTGCAGTTCCTGCGGTGTCCACGAGGGATCCGTGACGCTGTAGCGCCACAGGACGACGCCGTCCACGCCGGCGAGTGAGCGCAGCGCTCTGCTCGTGCTCGTGACATGCCTCTGCAAGTCGCTCAGCGCCGCCGAATCGACGGGCAGGAAGCCCGCCACGACATGCGGAGAGACGATGCGATCGGGATTGTCACCGATGGCATCGGCATGGTAGGGCACCGAGCCTGCGCTGCCCGCCCCGAGGCCCCACTCATGCTCCCCGGCCGCCGCCAGCTGCCTCCACCACGAACGATCGGCACGCTGCGCGCTGCGCAGATATGCCCGATACTCCTCACTCGTCGTGAACGGATGACAGAGGTAATACACGAACTGGATCACGAAGCTCGAGAGGAAGGCACCCGGCCGGTCGGTCAAGACGACGTGTCCCGCAAACGCGGAGGTTGGCAGGCTGTCGGCGCTGGCATAAAACCGCTCCCACAGCTCCGTCGCCGGACCGGTCCCCGTTCGCTCCGCAAGGGTGGCAAGCCACGCGACCAGCATGTACTCGCTGAAGGGCGTGGTGAGCGCTCCGGGGCTGCCGGATCCGTCTGCCAGCATCTCGAGGTAGATCGCACCGGTGGTCGGATCCGCAATCGCGCGTGACCACTCGACCGACTCCCAGAGTGTGGCGACCAGGGAGTCGAGCTCCCGATCGCCGGCGAGGCACGATGCGGCAACGAGCGCACCGCTCACGAGGATGGCGGTGTCGATGCTGGAGTACTCGCTCTCGCCGGCTCTGCTACCGGCCTCCAGATCCACGAAGTGGTAGTAGAAACCCGATCCATTCCGGGCGTGCGCCATCGCCACCAGCGTGCGCACCGTGGTCTTCGCCTGCGTGGCGGCGCTGGGGTTGATCCCCATCCGGCTGCCGATGCACAACGAGATCAGGCCCATCCCCGTCGTGGCGATCGACGCGGGCCCGTCGTGGGCGCCGTCGAACCGCACGCGGTCGCGATAGAGTCCGGTCGGGCCGCGGGACACGTCGTAGACTCGTACGGCGGCTGCCAGGAGGCTGTCGGCTGATGGCGCCGAGACCTGTGGCCCATGGGTACCGCTGCACGCACTCGTTCCGGCGCACGCCAGGAGGCCAAGAATCGGCACTACGGCCCTCGCGCCCGTCAGCATCACGGCACTGCGCTGGCCATGGGCTGGTCGCAATGCCTGCGGATCCACGGCCCCCGTGTGCGCACTGCACAAGCGGATCGGCGATACTGCCGGCAGCATCTCCCTGGCGGTCCTTGATTGGAGAACGACCGTAGGTGACCGAGATCGGATCACGCCCCTCTCCTCACCCCGCT
>JBDHDN010000495.1:0-3100 GCA_039591485.1 Gemmatimonadota bacterium | reverse complement strand
GGGGGTGGCGGACGTGCGCAAGGGGTGCGATGGCGTGGGGGGGAGAAGCGGTGCGGCTCGCCGGGCGGGAGTGGCTTGACGCATGGCGACTGGGTTGCTGCTCGGCGCTATCGGGCACTATATTAATTGTTCTCTTGCAATGTGAATTCGGACGTAGTACCTGGAGATGACCGCAGTGAAAACGGGAATTCACCCCACCTACCGACGGGCGCTCGTGCAGTGCGCGTGCGGGAATACGTTCGAAACGCGGTCGACGAGCGAGTCGATTCACGTCGAGATCTGTGCCCGCTGCCACCCGTTCTTCACGGGCAAGCAGAAGCTCGTCGACACCGCTGGGCGGGTCGAGCGCTTCCGCCAGCGGTACTCCACGCCAGAGAAGGCGCCGGGAGCGTAGCCCGCCATGAAAGCGCGGCTCGAGGCCGCGCTTGCCCGCGCGGCTGCCGTCGAGCGCGAGCTCGCGGATCCCGCCACGACCGGTGATCCAGCCAAACTGAAGGCGCTCGGCCGCGAGCACGCCCGGCTGGAGCGCATTCGCAAGCTCGCGCTCGAGCACGCGAAGCTCGCGGAGGAACGTGTTCAGGCTGAGGAGCTGCTCGGCGACGTCGATCCACAGCTGGTCGAGTTGGCGCAAAGTGATCTCGACCGTGTCATTCCGCGGCTCGAGAAGCTGGACGCAGACCTGCAGGCCTTGCTCATACCGCCAGACCCACTCGACGACCGTGACGTGATCATGGAGGTCCGGGCCGGCACCGGGGGTGACGAGGCCGCGCTGTTCGCGGCAGAGCTCATGCGGATGTACATGCGGTACGCGGAGCAGCGCGGATGGAAGACCGAGATCGTAGCCCTTTCGGAGGGCAACATCGGTGGCGTGAAGGAAGCCATTTTCTCGGTGAAGGGTGGGGAGGCCTTCGGACGGCTGCGGTACGAGTCGGGCGTGCACCGGGTCCAGCGTGTGCCGGCCACCGAAGCGCAGGGGCGGATCCATACGTCGGCGGCCACCGTGGCCGTGCTTCCCGAGGCCGAAGACGTCGACGTCAGGATTGACGAGCGGGACCTCAAGATCGACGTGTTTCGGTCGTCAGGCCCCGGCGGGCAGAGCGTCAACACAACCGACTCTGCGGTGCGCGTGACCCACCTCCCGACTGGGCTCGTCGTCCAGTGTAAGGACCAGAAGTCACAGCTACAGAACAAGATACGAGCACTGGAGGTGCTGCGCGCCCGGCTGCTGGATCGGATGATCGCCGAGCAGGAAGCCAAGCGCGCTCAGGAACGACGCTCCATGGTCGGAACGGGCGACCGGTCGGCCAAGATCCGAACGTACAATTTCCCGCAGAACCGGGTCACGGACCACCGCATCAATCTCACGCTCCACCAGCTCGAGGAGATTCTCGAAGGCGAGCTGGACGAGATCATTGACGCCCTACGACTTGCCAGCCGGGCAGAGCACGTTGCTGGCTGAAACGGCCGCCGGCCAAACGGCGCGCGAGCTCCTCCACGCGGGGCACCGCCACCTGCGTGCGACGGCGGTGCCCGAGGCGCGGAGGACAGCGATCGCGGTGCTCGGGGCACTACTCGATTGCCAGCCAAGCGAACTGCTTCTCGAAGGGACCCGGGCGGTCCACCCATCGGTTCAGGAGGAGTTCGCGGCACGCATCGAACGGCTTGCCGCCGGTGAGCCGCTGGCCTATGTGCTCGGCACCGCAGGCTTCCGGACTGTGGAGGTGGCCGTCGATCGACGGGTGCTCATCCCCCGGCCCGAGACGGAGGGCCTGGTGCAGCTCGTGCTGGATTGGGCCAGCAGCCGGCCAGGCGGAGGCGGGATGGTGGCGGATGTCGGCACAGGGAGCGGGTGCATTGCGCTCGCGCTGGCGATGGAGGGCCGGTTCGACCGGATTCTTGCAACCGACATTTCAGAAGGCGCGCTCGCAGTCGCACGACGGAATCTCGACACGGTGGGGCCCGTCGCGCCGGTAGAGCTTCGGTTGGGGGACCTGCTCGAGCCCCTGGCGGGTGAGCAGTTGGACGTCGTGGTATCCAATCCTCCCTATGTTGCTGAGGTCGAGTGGGCGGCACTGGATAGCGGCGTGCGGCTCTACGAGCCGGAGGTGGCCCTGGTGAGTGCGGGCGGCATGCGCCACATCGAGCGACTGATCGTGGGGGCGAGCCCGCTGCTGCATCCGGGCGGCCTCTTGGCGATCGAGATCGATGCCCGTCGGTCTGGGCACGCACTCGATCTCGCTCGGCGCTGGGGTTGGCGCGGTGCCGCAGTACACCGCGATCTGTTCGGCCGAGAGCGATTTCTTCTGATGACGAAAGGCGAATCGTGACTGTGATAGACGAGAAGGCTCAGCAGCTCGGGACACTCCTCGGGCAGGGTGAGGAATACCGTGCCTTGATCCGTGCGCGGGACGCGCTGGACGGGGACAAGGAGTTGGCAGGCAAATTGAAGAGATTGGAGCAGCTCTCGATGGAGTTGCAGCAGCGGCTGGGCCGCGGCGAGGAGCCAGAGCAGGCTCAGGCGGACGAGTACGACGGGCTGTTCGGGGAGGTGCAGAGTAGCGTCACCTACCAGAAGCTGGTGGCCGCCCAGACGAACTTCGACAAGGTCATGCATCACGTCCAGGAACAGATCCTGGAGGGGATGCGCCAAGGGGCACAGAGCCGCATCATCACGCTGAGCTAGGAGCGCTGCCGATGGCAGGCCTGTTCATTGCGGTGGAGGGACCAGAGGGGGCGGGCAAAACGACCCTGGTCAGCCTGCTCGCCGCTCGGCTCAGGTCTGGAGGGCAGGCCGTGCTGGTTGTCCGGGAACCGGGCGGAACCGAAAGTGCAGAGGCGGCGCGCCGATTGGTGCTCGATCCCGCGATGGACTGGGAGAGCGCGGCGGAACTGTTCCTCATCTTGGCAGCGCGTGCGGAACTCGTGGCAAAGGTGCTCGAGCCGGCGTTGCGTGCGGGCGCGGTGGTGTTGTGCGACCGCTACGAACTCTCCACGCGCGCCTATCAGGTCGCCGGCCGTGGGCTTCCGGAGGACGAGGTCCTCGCTGCCAATCGGCTCGCGACGGGCGGGTTACGGCCGGATCTGACCTTGGTGCTCGACC
>JBDHDN010000494.1:0-3104 GCA_039591485.1 Gemmatimonadota bacterium | reverse complement strand
GATCCGCAGTGGCGTGGTGCTGATCCCGAAGGGCGCGTGGCGCGCCTCCTCCGGCAACGGCGCCACGGCCACGGCCCTCTGCCCCGCGGACGTGAATCCGGTGGCGGGGGGGGCGTGCTACAACGATGCGAGAGTGGAAGTACAGCTGATGTAGCATGTCGACTGGGGGAACGCAGTTCCCGAAGTTCACGCAGAGCGTCCTTCGGCCTTCGACATCCCCCAGTCGATGTGCTGCCGTTCCCTACTCCTCCGGATCCAGGATCGCGTCTATTCGTACCACCGCATCCTGCAGGTGCAGCTGCATGGTCCGGTCGAGGTTGCGGTTGAGCGCTCGGCCGATCTGTCGCTTGAGCGTCTCCAGCTCCCCGCGCACGAACGGCCGGATGTCGGACTGCGGCACGTCGATACCGGTCACGAACGAGCGGAACTGCGCGGGCGGCGGTGTCGGCTCCTCGGTCATGAGGTATGCCATCCGCTCCAGGTAGCCACGCTGGAGGTTCCGGCGATACACGCCGATCGTGCGGCCGCTGGCGAGTTCCGCCCACACCGCGCCACGCAGGTCGTCCAGCATCGCACCGATGCCGTAGGCATCGTCGCCGAAGCGGGCCTCGCTCTCGATGAGCCGCTGCAACCTGCCGGGATCGAGCACGCGATTGAGCGTGCCGACCATCAACGTGCGCATCCGCTCGATCGTACCGATGTTCTCGATGCACTGGAGCACGTCCTCGTCGATCATCCACGTCGGTGGCGTGAATGCGTGGTCGGCGAGGAACTGCATGGCCCGGCGCTGGTCGGCTGCTGGGACGATGTCTTAGATCGTGCCGTCCTGGCCGTAGGTCTTGCGCGTCTCGATGACGCCGCCGATGTACGTCGCCACGTGGCCCATGTAGAGCCGCCACTGACCGGCGACCGCATTGTACAGCTCCTCCAGCTCCGCGTAGTTTTCGAGCTCCTCGTACGTCCAGTTGAGCAGGTTGGGAACGATCCGCCTCAAGTTGGCGATGCCGTACTCGCTCGCGCGCATGGCATCGTCGCCCAGCGCTTCGGTCTGCGAGGTCGGGTCGATCTGGCTCGGGTCGCCGAAGTGATAGATCGGATCGTCGTACCGCTCCGTGATCCACCCGTCGAGGGTCGAGCGCTCCGCGTCGGCCGTTGTGGCATCGACGATCGGTCGATAGCCCCACATGATCGCGTACGTGTCGTACGGGCCGATCCCCGGATTGAAGCAGACGCCCTCGTCCTCGGGCTGGGCCACGTAATTGAACCGGGCGTAGTCCATGATGGCCGGCGCCGTGTTCATGGCGCAGGTGAAGCTCGCTGAGCGCAAGGAGTCCACGGGGTAGGTGGAGCTGGCCTTCATGTTGTGTGGCAGACCGAGCGTGTGACCCACTTCGTGTGCGGCGACGAAGCGGATCAGCTCGCCCATCACCTCGTCATCGAACTTCACGCGCCGAGCGGCCGGGTTGGCCGCCGCCGTCTGCACGAAGTACCAGTTGCGCAGCAGGTTCAGCACGTTGTGGAACCAGCCGATGTCGCTCTCGAGGATCTCGCCCGTCCGGGGATCGTGCACGTGGGGTCCGTAGGCGTTCTGGACCTCCGACGGGAACCAGCGGATCACCGAGTAGCGCACGTCATCGGGATTGAACTCGGGATCCTCCTCGGGGCTCGGCGGGTCCATGGCGACGATCGCGTTGCGGAAGCCCGCCTCCTCGAACGCGACGTTCCAGTCCTCCACGCCCTGCTTCAGGTACGGGCGCCACTTCACCGGCGTATTCGGGTCGATGTAGTACACGATCGGCTTGACCGGCTCCACGAGCTCGCCGCGGCGGAAGGCGGCGGTGTCCGTCGGCTCGAGCCGCCAGCGCGTGATGTACCGCCGCGTCGTCGCCTTCTGGTCGCTCCGGCCGTAGTCGGTCTGCGAGACCCGGAAGTAGCCCACGCGGTAGTCGAACAGCCGGGGCGGCATCGGATCCTCCGGCAGGAGAACCATCGAGTGATGCATCTCGAGCGAGATGGTGTTGGTGGTCGCCTGCGACGGTGGCTCCTGTGCCACGTAGGTGAGGACCGTCCGGACCTCGATGTTTCGCGGATAGCTGTGTGCCCAGTCCACGAAGGTCCGATCCTTGTCGAGGGAGCGCACCTTGTACCGCTCCCGCATGCTGCTCGGCAGGCCGAAGGACGGGACGTCGGAGGTGTAGAGATCGGTCGCCTCGATCACGATCGCGGTGGTATCGGCCGCCGCCGTGTCGATCGCGAACGTCGCGATGTCGAAGGCGTGGACGATCGGCTCGAAGCTCGCGTTGCGCACGGCCTCGAAGATCGGCAGCGAGTCATCGGCCACCATGCTGTGAGACACGCTGCGGAGCAGGATCTTCTGCGTCTGCCGCTGCCACCGCACCGTCTGCGTGTTGTTCTTCTCCCCGCCGTACCCGATGCCCTCGGCGGTGCGCGCCCGGCGTGAGACGAGCAGCATCTCACGGTCCAGCATCGTGAGCGGGATCTCGTAGTACAGCTTCTCGTCGATCCGGTGCACCACGAACAAGCCCGAGTCGGATACCGCCTTGGCGGTGATGACCTCGTCGTACGGCTTGATCTTCTCCTGCTCGCCCTGCTGCCCTTGGCGCGAGGCCTGCGGCGCGGGCGTCTGGCGGGCACTCGAGCCGGCGCATGCCCCGGCGATCAGGGCGACCAGTGCGATCAGTGCGATGGACTGGCGGTGTTCTGTCATCTCCCGGTTCCTGTCCTTCGTCATGGAATGTTTGCTCTGCGGTCAACGGCCCGTCAGCACACTCATCCCCTGCTCGAACACGATATCCACGGGGATGTCGGCTTCCGCAAGGCGGTCCAACTCGCCCTGGAGCTCCGGTCCCACCAGACCCCGCTCGGCGAGCAGCTGCCCCGCATCCTCGTAGTCGCCGTCACCCTGGAGCGTCAGAAGCAGCCTGGAGAGATCGGTCATGGCCTCCCGCATGCGCGCGACGTCTACGCGGTACGCGCGCGTCGCCTCATCGTAGGTGAACGCCCCCACGTCGCGGAAATAGTGGAAGCGCACCATGTTCGCTCTGCCATGCGCGCTGCTCGCCCCGAACCGCACCGAGCGGAAG
>JBDHDN010000493.1:0-3110 GCA_039591485.1 Gemmatimonadota bacterium | reverse complement strand
CGCCAGATCATGGGCCTCGAGCCGAGAGCGGATTTCTCCGAAGTCAGCACCGACCCCGATGTGCAAGCGAGGCTGGCGTCGGTCTACGCGGACGTCGAAGACATCGATCTGTGGGTCGGGGCACTCGCGGAGGACCCGTTCAACGGCGGACATGTCGGCGAGTTGGCCTACACCGTGATCCGGAAGCAGTTTCAACGACTGCGAGACAACGATCGTTACTGGTATCAATCCACCTTTTCGCCGGTGGAAATCGCTGATCTCGAGAGCACGACCTTGGCGGACGTGATTCGGCGCAACACGTCGATCGGCGCTGAGATCAGCGACGACGTGTTTCACGTCAACTGAGGGAGAACTGGTGGGACGCCTCTCGGGCGCGACCCATGCAGGTCAGACGCTGACGACCGCGGACGCCCCAAATGTGAGGTTGCTTACGAATCGGGGTTCGAGCTGTGCGGCTTGGAACCGATGACCGACACCGGTTCCAGCGCTCGGGCCCGCCGGGGGCGGGCCTGCTGGCCGGCGGATTGGCAGCCACCGCACACTCCATGGCCCGTCGCAGAGTGCTCAGAAAACGTTTCCGAAGCGGATAGTGTTTCTCGCATAATGCGGCTTCGGTTTTTCGCCACTCCGGATAGGGTCGCGGAGGCATTGGAGGCGAGCCATGCGAACACGATCGATCTTCATCATCGCCCTGACACTCGGACTAGCGGCGAGCCTGGGGTCTGCTTCTTCGGTCTGGGCTGCCGAGGCGGGAACGCTCACGGCCGCCGACCTGGCGTCGCTCGGTGGCACGGACTTCGACGGCGGCCCCGGCGACTACTTCCTGCGCAACGACCTGATCGAGGCCACCATCCTCGGCATCACCACGACACCGGACTTCCAGATTCCAATCGTCGCCGAGGCCCTGCCTGGCCGCGGCGTCATCGTCGACCTCGGCACACGCGGGGACAAGAACGACCAGCTCACCGAGATCGACCACGTCGTGAACATCGCCGCAAACGTGATCTTCTACACCAACGCCAGCTTCGCAAACCAGGGCGACACCGCGTCGATCACGGTTTTCGGTGTCGTGCTCTTCGATCCGATCTCATCGCCTTCGAACCCCACGCTCGTGGCGCAGACCACCTACTCGGTCACCGACGGCAACTCCTGGGTCGACATCGAGACGACCGTGACGAACCTGTCCTCGTTTGCGGCGCCCGTCTTCTCCATTGCAGATGCCGACATCCTCGCGGGCCGTGGCCGCATCCCGTTCCAGCCTATGGAGGACCGCGGAAACAAGCCCTCGCTGGTGGACCTCAGCGATCCGGCAACGGGCATCGGCGTATGGAACTACCTGTCGCTCCCCGGCAATAACGGCCCCGACGACGGCCCGGCGAACAACGACGGGAGTCCGTCCGGGAAGGTGACCTACACCTTTGTTCCCGACTCGGTGTTCGCGCCGTTCGTTGGAATCGCCGACCAGAACGTCGCCGTCATCGGAAACTTCTTCAGCCTGGCGTCGCCCGGGGGCATCGCGCCCGGCGACAGCCTGGTCTTCAAGCGAAAGCTTGTCGTGACGAAGGACAACACGGTCGAGTCGGGGCTCGATGTCGCTCTGCCGCTCCTCTACGCGCCCGTCTTTGGAGCGGACCTGCGCGCGACGTTCACCGGCAGGGTGGTCGATGGCAACGGCCAGGGGGTCCCCCGCGCGCACGTCTTCGTGGACAACACGGTGCCGGGCGCTCCGGACCTATCGCCCCTGGTCTCGGTGCTGGACGAGAACCTCGACGGCAGCCCCGACGGCGTGAACCTCGCCAACGGTATGGATCCGCTGCCCGTGAGCCACACGGTGACGGCCGCGGACGGGACCTTCACCGTGAAGCTCCAGCCGCTCGCCAACCCCGAAACGACGCCGAGCGAGTACACGCTCAGGGTGAACGCGGAGAGCCGTGGCACTGCGAGTGCGGGCCCACTCGTCGTCGATCCGGGCACGATCTTCGGCGGGCCCACGACCATTCCCGACATCGTGCTCTCCGACACCGGGACCGTCTCTTTCGCGGTGACCGACAGCACGACCGGCCTTCCGACAGCGGCGAAGCTGACCTTCAAGGGCACGGGCGGCACGCCCGATCCGGACTTCGGCAACCAGTTTCTAACTCGGCGCGACTTCTCGCTAATCCAGCCCAACGGGCCCTTCCCGCTCACCGTGGGCGGCTCCGCGAATCTGTCCAACGCCACCGCCGGAACGCCGGCCCTGAATTTCCAGACCGACCCCGACGGCTCGGGAGCCCTCGAGCTGCCGCCCGGGACCTACATGGTCTATGCCTCGCGGGGTCTCGAGTACACCATCGACTCACAGTCGATCACCGTCGGCTCCGGTGGCACCACGAACGTCTCGCTGGCAATCGAACGAGTCGTCGATACGTCGGGCTACGTCTCGATGGACTTCCACGTGCACTCGGGGAAGAGCTTTGACAGCTCGCTGCCGCTGGTGGACCGGGTGGCTTCTTTCCTGGCCGAGGGCGTCGAGGTGATGGTCTCCACCGACCATGACTTCATCTCCGACTATTCGACGATGATCAGCTCGCTGAGCGCGGAGGATGAGATCAATTCGATCATCGGCGACGAGCTGACCGGCGGGATTCCCGTGCCGGCCGATCCGACCCAGGACGGCACGGTCTTCCCGGAGGGCATCGGGCACTGGAACGCCTGGCCGCTCACGGTGATCGAGAACAACCGCCGCAACGGCGCGCCCCCGGACGAGTTCATCACACCCGGTACGGCCATCGATCGCCTGCGCGGCATGGACTCGCTGGTCTTCCTGGGCAAGACGCCCGACACCGCCGGCGTCGGCGACTGGCTGCCCGCCATCCAGGCCGGGCAGGCCGGGACCGTGGGTGAGCTGCTGCCGCCCGACGAGGACGTCGTGATGTTCAACCACCCGCGCGCGGGCTTCGCCGGGACGGTCGTGATCGGCATGTTCAACAGCCTGTCGAACCCGGGCGGCAACCCCATGGTCGGCGGCTACGACCCGATGGAGCCTCTCTCGACATTCCCCAACAACGGGCTGTTCACACCGTCGCTCTACAACAAGGCGGTGGTCGGGCCCGCCGGCACGGACACGGACG
>JBDHDN010000492.1:0-3110 GCA_039591485.1 Gemmatimonadota bacterium | reverse complement strand
CATACTGCGGCTCCTAACTATCGAAACGACACAATGCTTACGTATACGGATAAATATAGTTTAATGTTAAAGACGCGCAATCTTGACAAAGATTGAGCACAGCGAAGTGAGCACAGCGCAGGAAAAACAACGTTGCAAAGCACGGTAACTATATGTCGTTAAGGAGGTTATAGAGGATGGAAAGTAACGAATCTGACGTGCAGTCCATAAGAGATCGTGTCGAATCCGCCCTCCGCCGGGTGAGGCCTGTCGGGGCGAACGAGGACGTCGTGAGCCTCGGGCTCGTCGGCGATGTGCAAGTGGATGAAGCGGGAGCCGTGTCTGTTCTGCTCGGCCTGCGGCCCGCGGACGATCCGTTCATCGCCGAGACCGTCCGCCTCGTGCTGTCGGGAATCGAGGGCGTCAGCGGCGTGGAGGTGCGCACGACTGCAGCCACGACGTCGCCACCCGAAGGCACCGTGCCGGCGGCTCCGAAGCCCCGCGCGCCCGGAAAGGCGAGGCGATCGCTGCCGGTCGTCGGCCCCAAGGGGCCCGGCGACTCAACCGGCGCGGCGCCGAGATCTTCGGGCCAGGTGAGTCGGGAGGAGGCTTCACGGCATCCGTCCGAGGCCGAATCTCTGGCCGGTGTGCGTCACGTCGTGGCGGTGAGCTCCGGGAAGGGAGGCGTCGGCAAGTCCACGGTCTCGACCAACCTGGCCGCTGCCTGGGCGAAGAAGGGCTACCGGGTGGGCCTGCTGGATGCGGATATCTACGGCCCGGACATCCCGACGATGTTCGGGGCTGCGGAACGGCCTCGCATCCAGGACGACCAGGTCGTGCCCGTCGAAGCGCATGGCGTGAAGCTGATGAGCCTCGGCTTCCTGGTGGACGACGAGACGCCGGCGATCTGGCGCGGACCCATCATCATGGGAATCGTCCGCCAGTTCCTGCACCAGGTCGTGTGGGGCGAACTGGACTACCTGGTGGTGGACCTTCCGCCGGGCACGGGCGACGCGCAGCTTTCCCTCGTCCAGCTGGTGAAGGTGGACGGTGCGGTGATGGTGAGCACGCCGCAGGACGTCTCGGTCACCGGCGTGCTGAAGGGCATCCGCATGTTCGAGAGCATGGACGTGCCCGTCCTCGGCGTCGTAGAGAACATGCGAGGGTTCGCGTGTCCCGATTGCGGCTCGGTCCACGACCTGTTCGGGTCCGGCGGAGGAGAGGCACTGGCCGCCTCGCTGGGTCTGCCCTTCCTCGGCTCCGTGCCGCTCGGCATGGCCGTCCGTCAGGAGGGTGACCGGGGAACGCCGACGGTGATCGGACGCCCGGATTCGCCCGAGGGGCAGGCCCTACAAGCGATTGCGGACGTCGTGGAAGCCAGCCTCGCGGCCGCTGCCGGGAGCATGGAAGTCTCCTGACCGGGAGCTCCCGGGTCGATCCCACCGCCGGATCCGTCCGGCGGGCGGTGCTGCGCCTCGCCGTGCCGGCCGTGGGGGCTACCCTGCTGCAGGGCCTGTTCAACGTCGTGGACACCTTCTGGGTCGGTCGAGGCCTCGGTCCGACCGCCCTGGCGGGCGTCAGCACCGCCGGCTTCACCGTGTGGATGATGCTGTCGATGGCGGAGCTCTCCGCCGTCGGACTCACCGCCGTTGCGAGCCGCAGGCACGGCGAGCGAAAGCCGGAGGAAGCTGCGGCGGCCGTGTACCGGGCCTACTGGCTGGCGGTCGCCCTTTCGGTCGTCCTCGGCGTGGCTGGGCTCCTCGCCCTGTGGCCGCTGTTCAGCCTCATGGCCACCCCGCCGGACGTCACGGTGCAGGGGAGCGGCTACCTGGCCGTGTACCTGGCGGGCGCTCCCATCGTGTTCACGTATTTCGTCATGGAGGCGGCGTTCCGTTCTGCGGGTGACACGCGCACGCCGCTCGTCCTCCTGGCAGTTTCCCTCGGGCTCAACACGATTCTCGACCCGCTCCTGATACTCGGCATCGGACCCTTCCCGAGGATGGGGATCCAGGGAGCGGCTCTCGCCACGCTGCTCACCCGCGCCGTCGGGTGTTTTGTGGGCTACCGATGGCTGGTTCAGCGCGGACTTGTGAGGCGTTGCGCGCCGTCGCTGCGTCCGATGCTGCGCATGGCGTGGATCGGACTCCCGGTGGCCGCGGGCGGGGCCCTGTTCTCGTTCGTGTACATCATCCTCACCCGGTATACGAGCCAGTTCGGGACGGCCGCCCTCGCGGCCCTCGGGGTAGGGCACAAGGTGGAATCACTGAGCTACATGGCGTGCATCGGCTTCGGGCTGGCGGCGGCCACCGCCGTCGGGCAGAATCTGGGAGCGGGATCGAAGGACCGGGCCGTGCTGTCGGGACGCGTGGCGACCGGGTACGCCGTTGCCCTGACCGGACTCGTGGGGCTGATATTCCTGCTCATCCCAGCACAGCTGATGAGCATTTTCACCTCGGATCCCGCAGTGATCGCGGCCGGCACCAGCTATCTGCGGATCGTGGCCGTGGCGCAGGTGTTCATGGCCCTCGAGATAGTGCTCCAGATGGCGATGGAGGGCGCGGGGTACTCGCTGATTCCGTGGATCCCGTCCAGCGTCCTGACGCTGCTCCGTCTGCCACTGGCGCCGCTGCTCAGTCGCCCCTTCGGGCTGGTCGGAATCTGGTGGACCATCAGCGGTACGGCCGTGGCGAGAGGAGTCGCGGCCCTGTGGATCTGGCGGCGCGGCCGGTGGGTGGACCGCACCGTTTGAGCAAACTGTGAACCGGTGGGAGACCGAATGGCCATCGTGACCCTGATCACGGACTTTGGGACGCGGGACGGTTACGTGGGTGAGATGAAGGGCGTCCTCCTGGAGCGCTGCCCGACCGCCTGCCTGGTGGATGTCACGCACGACGTCGGACCCGGGGACATACCGGGCGCTGCCTGGGTCCTGGGCCGCGTATGGGGGCGCTTCCCCGAGGGCACGGTGCACCTGGTGGTCGTGGACCCCGGGGTCGGCGGAGACCGCCGGGCCGTGGTCCTCGAGCATGACGGCCGCTGGTTCGTCGGTCCTGACAACGGGCTGATCACTCGAGCGATTCCCGGCGAGCCTTCACAAGCACGCTCGATCGACACGGACTCCCTCGGACTGG
>JBDHDN010000491.1:0-3113 GCA_039591485.1 Gemmatimonadota bacterium | reverse complement strand
ATCGAGGCGGTGCGTCGGGTGGCTTGAGCTCCGACGGGGGCTGTTCGCCTCATCCATCCGGGTGAAGAGCGAGGCAGGGCGTCCCATCCGCCCCGCCTGTGGGGCTGCGAGCTCCCCAGAACCTGGCACGGGCGATGCACAAGATCCTTCTTGGAGGGTCCGAGATTCCGCCGAGCGTGGTGATCTCGTGTACTCACGACCTTGTCCCCGCGCGGTGCCCGGCTGACCTCCAGACGATGGTTCACGGAGGTGAGTCATGAAGCGCACAAGCACGTTTTCTTGGGTCAGTGTTCTCATGTTCTCGGCCTTCGTGGGGCTTGGGACAGCGTCGCCCGCATTCGCGGAAGCGATGTTCATGGGCCTTGGCGACCAGCCCAGCGGGGGCAGTTTAAACTGGGTCGGCGTCTCGGCCGACGGCTCCGTCGTGGTGGGCGCGTCGAACGACGAGGCGTTCCGCTGGACGTCGGACGGCGGCATGGTGGGCTTGGGGTTCCTCAGCGGCGGGCCCGATAGCAGGGCCATGGCGACCTCCGCCGACGGCTCCGTCGTGGTGGGCGTGGGCTGGTCCCTTGACGCAGACTTCCCCCCGGTGGAGGCATTCCGCTGGACGTCGGACGGCGGCATGGTGGGCTTGGGCTTCCTCCCTCCGGGGGCCATCGCGTGGAGCTGGGCCTTCGGTGTCTCTGCCGACGGCTCCGTCGTGGTGGGCCAAGCGGGCGAAATCGCGTTCCGCTGGACCGCGGATGGCGGCATGGTGGGCTTGGGGCACCTCCCGAGCGGAGGCTTGGGCGGATACAGCGAAGCCTACGCGACCTCCGCCGACGGCTCCGTCGTGGTGGGCGGCTCGAGCCCCGGGTGGGAGGCGTTCCACTGGACGTCGGACGGCGGCATGGTGGGCTTGGGGCACCTCCCGGGCGGAGGCTTCGACAGCAGGGCGTTCGCGGCCTCTGCCGACGGCTCCGTCGTGGTGGGCCGAAGCGACTCCGCCTCGGGCGACGAGGCGTTCCGCTGGACGTCGGACGGCGGCATGGTGGGCTTGGGGCATCTCCCGGGCGGAGGCTTCGACAGCAGGGCGTTCGCGGCCTCTGCCGACGGCTCCGTCGTGGTGGGCCGAAGCGACTCCGCCTCGGGCGACGAGGCGTTCATCTGGGACTCGACGAATGGGATGCGAGCGCTCGCCCAGGTCCTCACCGACCTGGGCATCGACCTCACGGGGTGGACCGTGACCGAGGCGACGGGCGCATCCGGTGACGGCCTCACCATCGTGGGCTACGGCACGAACCCCTCTGGCGACAATGAGGCTTGGATCGCTGTGCTTCCCGCGTCAACCATCGCTGTCGAGATCGACATCAAGCCCGGCAACGACCTCAACCCCATCAACCCGAAGAGCCGGGGCGTCATCCCCGTCGCCATCCTCAGCTCCGACACGTTCGACGTGGCCGACGTGGACGCGACCACACTGGCGTTCGGACCAAACGGAGCGGGGATGGCTCACCAGGGCGGGCCGCATTTGATGGACGCCAACAACGATGGTGTCGACGATCTGCTTGCTCACTTCCTCACCAAGGACAGTGGGATCGCGTTCGGCGACGAGGAAGCCTGCGTGACGGGTGAACTGTTCGATGCCACGCCCTTCGAGGGCTGCGACACCATCGCGACGGAGCCGCCGTGCGGCAGGGGCTTCGAGGCTGCTCTGCTGTTGCCGCCGATGCTGTGGGCGCGGAGACGGCTGCGCCGCCGAACTGCCTGCCATGTGGGTCATGACTCGATGACCGAAACTGAAGGCGGCGTGGTTCGCGGAGGAACTGGACTATGTGGAAGCGAATAGCGGTCGGTGTCCTTGCTGCTGCCCTCGTTCTAGGCTGTAGGACTCCAGACGGCCCCCACTTTCCCCTCCCGGCCCAAGACGTCGCTGCGCCCATTCCGGATGATTACGTCCGCGTCGTGTTCTTCAACACGTCGAACCACGCACTCTACTTCGAGAGCGGGCACATTCGGATACAGCTCGATGGCTACCAGATTCCGACTATCTGGCTTGACCGTTACGTCCAGGTGTATGCAGAGCCAGGAGAGCATGAACTGCTGCTCGAACACTACGACGTCTTGATGTGGAAGAGCCGGTACACTGTCGAGTTCGTGGGCCCAGAGGTCTTCCTGGAGGTCTACAACAATCCCACATCGACGAAGTACAAGGAGGTCGACGAGCTTCCGGCAGACTTCCATTCGCGGTTCACGCCTGGCCGAGATCCTAGCGACTGGTGACGATTCCGATCATCGCACGCGGCCCAAGGCGCTGAAGCTGAGCGGGAGCCAGCGCATTCCAATCGCCCTGGCGGAGATGGTCTCCGGGCTGCGGGACCCGCCGGGGCACGATGTCCGGAACCGCCCCTCTACGCCAGACGCCTCCGCCCCGCCATCACCCACCCCGTCGACCCGATCAGCAGCACCGAGAGCGCGCCCATCGCCCAGGCGGGGAAGGCAGGGGCAACGCCGGAGGGCGTGGATAGGCAGCAGGCGACGGAGCGGGCCACGTTGCAGGAAGGCTGCTGAAATGAACCAGCCTCGTCTACGGACATACCATTCCACGAGCTTGAAGGCGACGACCACCCGCCGCACGAAAGCGCACCAGAGTCGGACGGCGCTGGTCGCATTTCTCCCGATGCGTCGAGAACCGCCGCTCCCGGGCTCATCCCGGTGCCTATTGGCTGGAACACCGGTCGCACCCATCCTTCCCCTACTTCCAGCGGCGGCCATGTGACCGTGCTGAGCACCTCTTCACTTGTACACATTCGCGTGCCCGCACCAACATCGGCCTGGCACGCCTCGGTATAGGTGCGGACACCCTGGGCGCCGTCGAACGTGGACGTAGTGAAGCCTAGAAAGCGGCCGCCAGCCGAAGCCGCGATGGGCAGGACGAGGGTTACGAGCACGAACAGAGCAGTGATCGTCGAGCGCATGGGCGAGCCTCCGCCTCTCGCCCCCCATCGGCGCCATTCTATGCGATCGGAACCGCCCTTCCCGCACGGGATACAGAACGCCCGCCCCGGCTTCGAACGGACCGGGACGGGCGTCTTCGTTACGGCAGGACAGCAAGGTCCAGCAGAAAGGCTCGC